>SLRT01000170.1 GCA_007130825.1 Syntrophomonadaceae bacterium
AATTTGAATCGGGGGGCTTTATCTTTGATTACCACAGATCACCTGAAAAGGGGGTGGAGCTGAATAATTCGGGCAAAGACATCCTCGACGGCAAATTATAAGCCGGGCGTGTCAGGGGGACGGTTATCCTGACCTCTGCCGCGATGAAATGACACCCATCGTCCTTTTAACAGCTTCATTCTCATTAATTCTCAAAATATATTGATATTATACCTGCCGCAGCTTATTATATGGTTACCGGATTTGCGGAGAGTTATGCTAAAGTTTGACCCTGAAGAACCAGCTCAGAACATGCAAAGTTGATATTATTACGATTAATTGATGGAGGTTGATGGATGACTCTTGAAAATGAGCATGGCTTCATAACACCCGAAGAAATTTTGCAGGCATCACTTGACGCTATCGAGAATGGTATCAGCGTCCTTGATGCTGACCTGAATGTCCTGTGGGCGAATCGGACCATGGAAAAGTGGTATAACCATGCTGTACCCCTGACCGGCAAAAAATGCTACGAGGCCTTTCACAACCGGGACACACCCTGTGCAAGCTGCCCGTCCCAGGATGCGCTGCAAAATGGTGAGCCGGCGGTGGAAAGAGTTCACTTTGTCCAGTCAGCCGGCCGTCCCGGCTGGTTTGAGCTGTATGCTTACCCGCTAAAAAACAGGCATGGCCAGATCTACGGGGTAGTCGAGTTCTTGCGCGATATCAATGCCAGCAAAAAAATCGAAGATACTTTGCGGTATCAATACCAGTTTGAAAGTATGATCGCAGACATTTCTTCAACTTTTGTTAATACGCCATCTGAGAAAATTGATCAGGCAATCGATTACGCATTAAAGCTGAGCGGAGAATTTTTTGATGCCGACCGCTGTTATATCTGCCGCTTCAGTGAAGATGGCCTTTTTATGGATAATACCCACGAATGGTGCGCCGAAGGGATTTCTTCCATGCAGGAGAGAAACCAGGGGTTTCCTCTTGAAATAACCCCCTGGTGGGCAGAACAACTCCGCAGCGGGGTACATGTTTACGTGCCGGATGTGGAAGATCTGCCGCCGGAAGCGGATCAAGATAAAATAGATTTTATGATTGAAGGAACCAGGTCCTTTTTGACGATTCCGCTGATCAAGGGCGAGCAGGTGATCGGTATTTATGGTTTTAAGGTGGTTAGTGAAAAAAAAGAGTTGAGCGAGCAGCAAATTGCCCTGCTCCGGGTTGTAGCTGACATTATTGCCGGGGCAACGATCAAGCATGAAGCTGAAGAAGCATTAAAGCAATCAGAGGAAAATTACCGGGAGATCCTGGCCACCATGGAAGAGGGATACTATGAAAGCGATTTGGAGGGCACGATTACTTACTGTAATGATGCAGCCTGCCGCCTGTTAGGGTATGAATCAGGTGAAATGATCGGAGTAAGTTACAGGCAATTATTTAAAGATCCTGAACAGGCCGGCAAGACCTTTTATGAGGTCTTTTGTACCGGCCAGCCGGAAAGAGGTCTAATCCTCGAGATGTTCTGCAAAGATGGCGCTATAGTTTATGGTGAGCTTTCCATCTCCCTGGTTAAGAATAGGGAAGGCTGCATAACCGGTTTTAAGGGGATCGGCAGGGACGTAACCGAGAGCAAACAATATGAGCAGGGCCTGGAATATCTAAGCTTATATGACCAGTTAACCGGGATTTATAATCGCTCTTTTTTTGAGGCGGAGTTAAACCGCCTCAATAACGGGCGCGAATACCCGGTTACAATTATTTATGCCGACCTTGATGGCTTAAAGCTGGTTAATGATACCATGGGCCATGATGCAGGGGACAAAATACTGCAGGACTGTGCCTGCGTGCTTAAAAATTCCTTACGCCAGTCAGACCTATTGGCCCGGGTTGGAGGGGACGAATTTTCCGCCATCCTGGCCAGGACCAATCATGAAACAGGAAAGCAAATTATCCGCCGGATCAAGGAAAACATTGAGCAATATAACCGGGATAAAGAGTGGCTGCCCCTTGGTATTTCCTTAGGGATTGCTACGGCTGAAAAACAGGAGGATTCGTTGAGGGATCTTTTTAAGCACGCCGATGATATGATGTACCGCGATAAACTTTACAGCGGCAGCAGCAGCCGGGGCAAAATCATCCAGAGCCTGCTAACAGCCCTTGCCGAGATAGATTACATTTCCGGCGGCCATGCCCGGCGCCTGGAGGATTTGTGCCGGGCAATCGGGGAAAAGATCGGTCTTTCATTGCAGCAGATAGACAAACTGACCCTTTTGGCCCAGGTGCACGACCTGGGCAAAGTGGGTATCCCTCATCACATTCTTTTTAAGCCAAGCCCGCTGAACGAAGAAGAATGGGAGATCATGTGCAGGCATCCGGGAAAAGGGTACCGCATCGCCTCTTCTTCACCGGAGCTGCCCGCCGTGGCTGATTTAATTTTGAAACACCATGAATGCTGGGATGGAAGTGGATATCCCCTGGGTTTGAGCTCAACCTTAATTCCGGTGGAATGCCGTATTTTAGCTATTGTTGATGCTTTCGATGTAATGACTAACAAGCGTTCTTACAATAATGTAAAAACCGTGGAAGAAGCGGTGCAGGAGCTGGAAGACAATGCCGGAAGCCAGTTCGATCCCCACTTGGTCCCTGTCTTCCTCTCGGTTTTAGAAGAGAGAAATGTATCAGAGAGCCCGGGGTATCAGAAGGACAGTTATCCTGACACTTATTAACGTTTACCAGTATCCCCACCTCGCCCCGGCCATTATCAACATCTTAGTTTTGCTAGTCCAGGAGTCCCATTAAAAAAGAAACTCTCCTGTAAGTTTAAAGGAGAGTTTCTCATAACAGAGCTTTATAAATATTAATGCTTAAACAAATGGCTAGGGCCTGTTGCCACGATTGCCGGCATTACCGCTATTACCGGCATTACCGCTATTGCCGGCATTACCGCTATTGCCGGGACCACCGCCATTGTTATTGTCGTTTCCGTTGTTATTATTACTGTTGTTAGCACTTCTGGCAGCATCGGATACACTTTCTCCCAGGTTTCCTTCCCGGGCATTTTCGGCAACGGCCTGGCCAAAGCCATCGTCGCCAGGTTCAAGATCTTTCGGGTCTGTCAGGGCAGAATGAACCTCTTTTGCGACATCTGAGCGATTATCGCTGTTATCGGCGCCGTTCTCGTCAGTGTCATCAACGCCATCGTAGTCAACTTCATCTTCGCCATTGTCGTCAGCCTCATCTTCGCCGTTCTCGTCAGTGTCATCTTCGCCATTGTCGTCAGCGTCGTCCTCACCATTGTCGTTAACGCTGTCGTCGCCGTCGTCCTCGCCATTGTCATTAACGTTGTCGTCGCCGTTGTCATCGCCATTGTCATTAACGTTGTCGTCGCCGTTGTCATCGCCGTCGTCGCCATTGTCGTCAGCGTCGTCATTACCATTTTCATCGCTGTTGTCATCGCCCTCGCCGTTTTCATCGACAATTTCGTCAGCTGCAGTAATAAAATCGGCAAATAATCCTTCGCTGTTTGCCATCACTGCTCCGCCTGCAAGAAGCAACAGTGCCAGTGTCACTGTTAATAAGGATTTAGACAGGATTGTCACCTTCTTTCAAAGATAGTGAATAAAACAGGATACATTTTGTACTAACCATGTAAATAAAAAACTCCCCTTTCGGTAACCTGGCTGTCGTGGCCTGCTTTTATCAGCAGGCTTTAGACCCATGGCTTTGCGTACCAGCTTTTCAGCTGGGCTGCCCTTATCGGTTGGGAATTGCTTTCCTACCGCTATTATTATATCAAAACATCTGGCAGAAAACAACCAGGCAGTTTAGTCTGTAAAACTTAATTTTTCCAGCAAAAAGCTTTCAGCTGTTCATCAATCGAAAAGTTTAAGACGGACTTCCCGCTTACATCCGGTTAGAGCTATTTATAACTGAACAACCGCTTCAGCCTTCACCTTTTATCACGAG
>SLRT01000026.1 GCA_007130825.1 Syntrophomonadaceae bacterium
CTGCCAAAAATGCGCAGCACTTCAGGATTAAGGGCCTAATAAGTTATCCGCAAAAAACCCCCCGGCTTGAGCCGGGGGGTTTTTTTGATACTCTCTTAGAATCTCTGCCATTTGTCCCAGGGAAGCTTTATAGCCTCCTCAGGGCATAAATGGGGCCTCTCCCAGGCGCAGATACCGCAGTTTTCGCAATAATCGATATCGATAACCGCAATATCCTCGCTGTCCAGGTATATACATTTTCCGGGGCAGGCCTTTACACATATTCCGCAGCCTGTGCATTTCTCCCGGTCTATTTCTGGAATCATGGAAGTGGCAGGATTTACTATGGGATTTGCCATTAAACTACGCCTCCTTTTGTCTCATATTTCTGCAGCGAAGCTAAAGCCCGGTAAGCGAATTAATACTACTCGACCCAAAAGCGCCGCAGGCACTGGTCGTCTCCGCCAGCCAGGCATTTCTGGGTCTCCCACTTGATATCGGTACCCAGTTTCTCGTTGATGTCCTTGGTAAAAGTCCTGAACCAGTGGTCGCATCCGGCCTGGTCTTCTTCTTCCAGTCCAAGCCTCTTGTGCCAGTCGTACCAGGGGCAACCATCGTGACGGACAAAAGATTCGTTTTCGTCTTTGCCTTCCACAACCTTGGCATCTTCACCCATGCACAGGCTGCTGAATACGGTGTTCTGGGCCATCTGCTTGGGCAGGGGTTTGCTCTTATCGAGCTGTTTCAGGTAAGCATCCGCGGTATCATGGCCCACTTCTTCCCAAAACTTCATCACAAGTTCTTTGGGATCGGCATCGGGGCAAAAAGCCAGGGCCGCACGGCGCCATTCAAAATGGGTTGCCCTTAAAATCGCAGACATCATCTTAAATCTCTTTTCGAGAGGTAAATCCATCTTTCAACACACTCCTTTTTTTATCAACAACTTTGTTATATCTTCATGCCCATGCGGTACCCTTCGTTGACAGCATGGCTGCCCCGGCGAGGCGCATAAGCATCACCGGCGATATGATACTCCATGCCTTTTTCCTCCAGTACATCGATCAGATCGCGATTAGGCTGGAGTTGGGCATAAATCACGGTATCGGCCGGAACGGTTGTCTCGCCCTCGGGTGTTTTGACTACAACACCCTCATCCGTGATTTTTTGGGGAGTGGAAGACCTCAACTCCTGTACGTTGCCTTCCTTGAGTTTCTTTCTCACTCTCCAGACATAGGAGGGATTGATGTCGGTGCCAAATTTCTTGGCTTTGCCAACTACGGTTATTTCGTGACCACCCTCCACTACCAGGTACTGGGCGATTGAAAGAGCCACACCGCTGTCACCGAGGATCACTACCCGCTTGCCAACATTAACCTTGCCGTCAATAACCTCATGGCCGTTGACAGCCTTCTCCGCACCGGGAATGTCCGGCGGCACGCAGGAAGCACCGGTAGTTAGCACCACTGTATCGGGCTTGTCTTTTTCCAGATCAGAGGCCGTAATCTCGTCACCAAGGTTAATTTTGACCCCTGCTTTATCGCACTGGGTCTTGAGGTAGTTTACCAGCCTCATAAATTCATTATCACCGAATGGACCTTTAGAAGCAATGCGCAGCTGCCCGCCGACCTGGTCTTCTTTATCTTTTACGGTCACATCATGGCCTTTTTGGGCGGCTACAACAGCAGCCTGCATGCCGGCTACACCGGCGCCGACCACGAGAACTTTCTTGGGATCTTTAACTTTTTCGAAACCGTAGTAACCATACCCGGGCTCTCTTTCGTGGCCAAGGGTCGGATTGACCATGCAGGTAAGCGGCACGTCACGGAACAGCCTGGCCAGACAGATGTTGCAGGCCATGCAGGGAACGATATCTTCCTGGCGATCTTCGGCGATCTTTTTCGGCAGGAACGGATCGGCGATCATCGGGCGGCACATCTCCCAGAGATCGAGCCTGCCTTCGGCGATGGCCTTCTCGGGATACTCGGGCAAGAATAAACGGTAAGCCATAGAAACCGGAATCTTGATGTTCTGCTTAACCCTTTCGGAGATATAGAGCCAATTACCCATTGGAACATCCCTGGAAATAACAGAAACAGGGGATTCCTGCCAGCCCGCGGTCACGCTGATATAATCACAGCCTGCAGCTTCGGCCAGCTTGATGCTTTCCAGACTTTCATCGGGAGTGTTCCCCCCGCGATCATCAAGCAGTTCCTCGCCACAGAGCCTGATACCAAGAGCGGCATCGTTACCGATCTCTTTTTTGATCCCTTCAATGATCTCGATCATGAATTGGCAGCGGCCCCTGATATCACCACCGTATTCATCAGTCCTCTTATTGGTATAAGAAGATATGAAGTTAGAAACAAGGTAGCCGACAATGCCGGATATTTCGATCATTTCATAACCGGCCTCAACTGCTCTCCTGGCGCCGTCAACATGCTCCTGAACGGTCTGCTTGATCTTTTCTTTGCTCATTTCCACTGGTGGGCGGAAAATGGGCAGTTTCTGGGGTACTTCTGATGGACCAACGCAATAGTCAAGCTCAATTCCTCCGACCCTGCCGCAATGCATCAGCTGCAGCATGGAAACAGAGCCGTTATCTTTGATCACATCGGCTATTTTTTTCAAACCCGGGATAAATTTATCGTCCCAGATTCCCATCATACCCACATAGCCCTGTCCCTCACCCTTGGGATCCGTATAAGCGCCCTGGGTGGTTACTATGCCGGCGCCGCCTTTGGCCTGCGCCTCCATGTAGGCTATCTCTTTGTCGGAAACAAAACCGTCATTGGAATTGAAATTTGTTTCCGTCGAAGCATACTTAATCCTGTTTTTTACCTCAACATTACCGATCGTAATCGGACTGAAAATATGCGGATACTTCTTTTCTCCTGGCAGCATCCAGTTCCTCCTCCTACTCTTTATTTTGACTTATTAACTTTATTAACCTACTGCCACCTGCTTTAATAATGTTTAAATATAAAGAAACGCTCACTCCTTTCACATAGTTTTACTAAATACTATCAAATTTACAAACTGGCAAAAAGTAAATAAACTACATTTTTATCAGTTAGATTTATTAAAACCCTTTAATTTTATATTAAGTCCACAGCAGCGACCTTGCCACACCCGGATCCTATTTGTTAAATTCGGGGGTTCTATTTTCCATAAAAGCGCTAATGCCCTCTTTAGCCCCTTCCGTGCAGGCAACTTCTCCAAAGGCCTTGTAACCAACTTCAAGGGCTTCTTCAAATGAAGGTTTGGCTGCTGCTTCCTCGATCGCTTTGTTGATTATATCAACCACTTCTTTGCTCAGGGTAAGTTTTCCTGCTTTTGGTTTCTCCAGCGGCTCAAGCGCAGTGATCTCCACCGGCTCATCGGGAATACGCGGAAGCGGTTTACCGGCCATCTCCTTAACCTCCCGCACAGCCATTTCGATCAGCTCCAGGTAATCACCGGCCAGGGCGGAAACAATACCAAGATCAAGGGCTTCTTTTGCCGTCATCCTGCTCCCCTGGCGGATCATATCGTGAAACAGTTTGGCGCTGTTCGGCCATCTCCGGTAGGGAACTACAAGTCCGCCGATACCGGGTAAAATCCCCAGGGTCACCTCGGGAAACTGAAACCAGGCTTGCTCTGCAGCAACAAGCTTATGACAGCGGATCGCCAGTTCAAAACCGCCTCCCAGGGCTAACCCGTTAAGGGCGGCAACTACCGGTTTGTCGAACTGGTCCAGGTGGCGCAAAAGCAGGGAACAATCCCTGGAGTACTGGACTGAAGCCCCGGCATCCCCTAACATCTCGGGAAATTTGCCGATGTCAGCGCCGGCGCTGAAAGCGCGATCGCCGTATCCGGTAATCACGAAACCCTTAACATCGGGATCAGACTCGTTTTCTTTTAATACCTCCAGGATCTCCATGTTTACCTCGTCGTTTAAAGCGTTCATCACCTGCGGACGTCTGATGGTAATTATTTTCACGCCATCCATTTCATCGACGAGAACGTGTCTTTTAAAATTCTGGTAACTGTCGTAGTCGCTCTCCATACCGGGCATACCAGGCCGTTCTTTTTGGAACCCGGAAATAATATTTTCAGTCTTTGTTTCGCCCAAATCCCTTATTATATCAAAGGGCCCTTTCCGGAAGCCAAGAGCAATCTGGCAGCCCAGGTTCAGGTCCTCCAGGGTCCCGATACCGCGGTTGATGATATCAAATGATTGAGAAAAAAGCACGCCCAGCAGCCGGTCGCGGATCATTTCAGCTTTCTGCGAATCAATCTCTAATTTTTCGCCCGGTCTGAGGGTAACCCAACTGTCCACAGAACGCAGGATATTGGCCGGAAGGTAGTGCTCGCCTTCTTCCATCTGCAAAGTATTGGTCTCCACAATTATCGGATTGCCCCGGGCCAGGTTTAAGACAAAGAACGGACCGGCAAAGACAAACTCCTGGGCAACCTGGTCGACCTGGGGCGCTATAGCTTCATCGAGTAAAAGGGCGGCATCATTACACCAGTTGTCAAAAATGCGGTCCAGGACAAAACAGATCCGGTCCAGGGTAACAATCGGCACCTTTCCGGTAGAACAGAACATCCAGGTCAGGTAGTCTACAATTGAACGTTCACTTTTTTCCCAGGTGACCACCTCCACCGCGGGGTTGCGCCAGGCCGGAGCGAAAAAGTGCGTAATCGAAGTTCGCGCCGGGTGTTTAGCTTCCGCAAAAATCCGCGCTGCAGGAATTGAGCTTGTGTTTGAGGTAATGATCGTATTTTCCCCTACCTGCGCTTCGATCTGGGCTAGGATTTTTTTCTTAATCTCCAGGTTCTCCGTAGCAGCCTCAATAACGAGTTCCGCATTTTTTATCTCCGAGTAGTCCGTGGTATAAACGATGTTAGCCCCGACGGACTCGGCATAATCAGGTTTCATCTTTTTCTTATCGATGGCCTTTTTAACATACCCCTGGATCGTCTTTTCAGCGCTCTGAAGCTGTTTTTCATCTATATCGACGAGCACCAGCCGAATTCCGGGCAAAGCGCTTTTAATATAGTAACCGATATCGGGCCCAATGGTGCCGGCGCCGATAATCGCAACCTCTTCGGGCAGTGGTCGATCAGGCCGGTTCAACAGGGGATTTACATATTTCGGGTAGAGATCCGATTTCATGACAATCTCTCCTTTTAATTAATCAGTATACTTCTTTTACTTGCCCAACAAATCCCGGGCAATAACTAATTTCTGGATCTGGTTTGTACCTTCAAAAATGGCGAAGATCTTGGCATCGCGCATCATCCGCTCGGCCGGATAATCGCTGGAGCAACCGTCATCACCGAGCAGATCAACGGCCTTGTTGGCAATATCCATGACCATGTCGGTGGCAAATAGCTTGCTCATGGCGGAAAATCTAATATATCCATCTTCTTTCTGATCATATTTGAAGGCCGCAGCATGGGTCAGGCTGCGTGAAGCCTGGATAAAAGTTTCCATATCAGCCAGGTTAAACTGCACATCCTGGCTTTTAGCCAGGGGGGTTCCGTAGTACACTGCACTTCCGGTATAATCAAGCGCAGTATCCAAAGCTCCCTGGGCCAACCCGGTGGCCATGGCTCCAACCATGATTCTGCCTTTATCCAGGCAGTCAAGGGCGATGCGGAATCCGTCCCCGATTTTGCCGACTATGTTATCCGCAGGCACCCTGACCTGGTCAAGGATTATTTCCGCCGTGGAAGAGCCTTTTAAACCCATTTTCTTTTCCAGCTTCCCCGTAGACAACCCCGGGGTGCCTTGATCAACAATAAAAGCGGTCATCTTATCTTTTCCGTCTACTTCTACCTTGGCAAAGACCACAAGCACATCAGCAATGTCGCCGTGCGTAATAAATATTTTACTGCCATTAATAACATAACTATTACCATCGGGAACAGCCCTGGTCTTTACCGCAGCGACATCTGAACCGGCATCGGATTCTGTCAGGCCAAAAGAAGCCAGGAATTCACCTGATGCAATCTTCGGCAGGTACTTTTTCTGCTGCTCTTCGTTGGCCCAAAGCACCAGGGGGCTCGCTCCAAGAGACTGGTTTCCCAGGATCATTGACGATGCCCCGCAAACCCTGGCCACCTCTTCGATGGCCACACACAGGGTTAGCAGCAGCCCGTCCCTACCTCCGTACTCCGGCTGCACCACCAGCCTGAAAAGCCCGAATTCTGCAAACAGTTCTTTCACATCCCAGGGAAATTCACCCGTTTTGTCAATTTCCGCGGCCCTGGGTTTTACCTTGTCAGAGATCATTTTTTGCACTTCGTCTTTATAGAGAAGCTGTTCTTCGCTAAGCCAGAGGCCCATTTTTCTCCTCTCCCATCTTCTTATTCGTCTTCTTGCGCAACAAGCTTCTCCGGAATAATCGGGAGGCTGCGCACGCGTTTACCGGTAGCATCATAGATTGCATTGGCGATAGCCGGGGCACTCCCAACCAGGGGCGGCTCACCGATTCCTTTTGCTCCAAACGGGCCAAACTGATCCTCCGTCTCGACAATAACGGAGGTAACCTCCGGCATGTCCGGAAAAGTAAGTATTTTGTAGTCCAGGAAATTGGGGTTTAATATTTTTCCTTTTTCAGCATGCAGTTCTTCCATCAGGCTGTAACCCAGGCCCATCGCCGCGCCGCCTTCAAGTTGGCCTTCCAGCAACATCATGTTGATTGCACGGCCCACATCCATAGCGATGACGTACTTTATAATTTCCACGTGGCCCGTCTCTTTGTCGACTTCTACTTCCACCCCGTGTACTCCGTATGTATAAGCGACTGAAAAGTTGCCCTTCATTTCCTTGTCAAGCATTTGGGTGGGCGGATCGTAAAAATGAGAAGCTACGATTTGAGTCCCTCCTGTCTTGAAATGGGCGGCCCGCAAAACTCGCGCCAACTGCATCGATGCTTCTGGATTGTTCAGTGAATATACACTGCCTTCTTTAATCGCTAGAGCATCCACCGGTTCCTGCAAAATGGGAGCAGCTATTTCAAAAATCTGCTCCTTGGCTTTTCGCGCAGCAAATAGGGCTGAGTTGCCAGCCACAAAAGTTGTCCTGCTGGCGTGGGCACCCACATCCCAGGTTTCCATGTCGGTGTTACCCATGGCCACTGCAACATCTTCAACGTCTATCCCAAGTTCTTCAGCTACGATCTGCGCAATCACTGTATCCGAACCCTGGCCCATATCAGTAGCTCCGCTCATGACGGTAACCTTTCCAAAATCATCAAGTTTAATGATCGTTCCACAACCGTCGGATTTATAAATACGCGCCCCTCCACCAACGTGGATCAGGGATCCGACCCCGACACCCCGTCCATCCTGCTTACCCTTTTTCTCATCCCAGTTCAGGCTGTCACGGACGGCTTCCAGGCATTCTTTCAAACCGCAGCTGCCGATTTCAAAGTTTTGCGGCGTTAATTCCCCCGGAGTGTTTGCGTTTATCATCCTGAATTCCAGGGGATCAATTCCCGCCTGTTCGGCCAAAGTATCCATCTGGCTTTCAATGGCAAACGTGGCCTGGGGATTGCCGTAGCCCCTCATCGCAGTGGCGTAAATATTGTTTGTATAAACGCACTTGGCCTTGTAATACACATTGGGCACTTTGTAGAGGGAAGAAATCGGCATCATCATTACCGAAGGTGTGGTTGCGCCCCATGAAGTATAAGCACCGTTATCAAGAACCATCTCTACTTCACGGAAAGTGAGGTGCCCGTCTTTTTTACAACCCTGGGAAATCCTTGCTTCCACCTTCTGACGCGACGGCGTGGCAAAAAACTCTTCTTCCCGGGAAAAAACAAGTTTAACCGGGCGCCCGGCATAGTAAGCAAGAAGAATGGTGATGAATTCGAAGGGATAGGTATCCAGTTTACTGCCAAATGCCCCACCGATAGCGGTTGTAACAACCTGAACCCGCTTATCTTTTAACCCCAGCGCCGCCATCGCATCCCTAAAGTCACGCTGCGCCAGGTAACGGATCTGGGTCGGACTGTGGACAGTAAGGTTCCCGTTGGCATGAAATTCAGCCAGGCAACCTGAGGTCCCCATACAACAGTGAGTAACCCACGGCATAGAAAAACTTTCTTCCACGACAAAATCAGCCTGTCTGCGGCCCTCATCCAGATCTCCTAAAACCATCTTCCAGGGAAGTTTTAAGACGTTGCTTTCCTTATCCTCATGGATCAACGGCGCATCCTTGCCCATGGCTTCAACAGGGTCAAAAACAGCCGGCAGCGGTTCGTACTCAACATCGATCAACCCCAGTGCCTCCTCCGCAATGGCCTCGCTTTCAGCGGCAACTGCGGCAACTTCGTCTCTGAACTGACGCACTTTGTCTTTTTTCAACACGGGGTTATCTTTAAAAAAGCCGGTTTTGATCTCCGGGGTATTGTAACCGGTAATCACCGCTTTTACGCCGGGTAGTTTTTCGGCACGGGAAGTATCGATTTTCCTGATCCGGGCATGAGCGTGCTCGCTCCAGAGGATCTTCCCATAAAGCATCCGTGGAACCTTAAGGTCGTGAATGTAGGTAGCTTTTCCCTGGACCTTTTCCAACGCATCCAGCTTGGGAACTCTGGCGCCCACTGTCTGATATTCAGGCCTGCCTGTTTTCGGTTCAAGAACCTTTGCCACAAGAACACCCCCCCTTACAAACTGATTCAATAGCATCGACAATCTTGACATAACCAGTACACCGGCATAAGTTACCGGCCATGCCCCACCTGATCTCGTCACGACTGGGGCTGGGATTTTCTGCTAACAAAGCCTTCGCCGACATGACCATGCCCGGTGTGCAAAATCCACACTGGACAGCGCCGTGTTTAACAAAAGCTTCCTGCAGAGGATCGAGCCGGCCTTGCGCCCCGCCCAAACCTTCAATTGTCTGCACGTTTTTACCGTTAACATAAGCGGCCAGCATCAAGCACGAGTTAACCGATTTTTGATCGACAAGCACAGTGCAGGAACCGCATTCACCGTGACCGCAACCTTCTTTTACGCCGAGAAGTTCAAACTCGTCCCGGAGCATTTCCAAAAGAGTGGTATGGTCCGGCACTTCAGCGGTCACGGCATCACCGTTAAGTTGAAAAGATAGTTTCACCTGGATCACCCTTTCATCATTGTTCGCTCAGGCGCCGGACAGCCTCAAATGCAGCACGCGGCAGCAGGGCGCGGATTATCTGTTTCCGGTATGCCTCAGTAGTGCGGAAACTTGTTCTGGGACTTGACTCAGTAACAGCCATATTACCCGCTTCTTCCCACATTGCGCTGCTTCGCAGGGGTTTTCCGGCAATATACTCCTCGGTTTTAATCGCCCGAATCGGAGTGGGAGCAGCGAGCGTCAGGCCGATCCTCGCCTCTTTGCATACATCCGCTCTGCCATCGGAAACCAGAACCAGGGCGATACCGAGTAAAGGCAGGTCCATTGCTTTACGCCGGGTATGCTTGATATAGCGGGAACACGATCCCGAAGGGAGTTCCGGAACGATAATTTCTTTTAATATTTCATTGTCGGCCAGTGCGGTATCCCCCGGCCCGCGGAAAAACTCTTTGATCGGCATGCTCCTTTCCCCATCCGGTCCTTCAAACAGCAACTCGGCATCAAGGGCCATTAAAGGTCCGGCCGTATCCGCAGAAGGTGCGGCATTGCAGATATTTCCTCCGACAGTAGCCAGGTTGCGGACCTGGACCGACCCCAGGTTGGCAACAGCGTCAGCCAGCAGAGAAAAATTATCCCGGATCGGCTTTGAGTATTCAATTGCCCGGTGTGTGACCATGGCGCCGATTCTCAGTTCTCCACCGGTATATTTAATCTCGTTAATTCCCGGAACTCCCTGCAGGGAAATGACGTGTTCCGGTTCACACTTGCCCTGTTTCATCTTAACAACCAGGTCGGTTCCGCCAGCAACAACCCTGGCCTGGGTCCCATAATCATTTAACAGCCTTACCGCATCCCCGATCGATCTTGGTTCGTGATAAGTGAACCTTTTCAATGCTTATCCCTCCTCAGCCTTGTTTCCACGCGCCGGGATTCGCTACCTTTTTTTACGCAGTTCGGCGGTGGCCTTATCATCCACGGCCCCGGTTTTTTCGTCAATTACAACTCCATAATGTTTCCTGGCGTTTTCAACCGAGACAACCCCGTTTTTCACATCGGCAAGGACTTTCTCCGCCGGGCGCAAGAAGGGTTCGCCATAACCGCCCCCGCCGCCGGCATGCTGAAACCAAATTGTTCCCTTCGGCACGTCCGGAACCAGCTCCTTGCTCCTCGGGACATGCACCTTTCCGTCCGGATAGCGCATTTCAATCCTGTTCAGAGAACCTTCCCTGCCTCCATACAGGCCGAACGCAGGCTCGACATCCCCATCTCCAAAAATTACGCATTTAATATTTTCACCCTTAATGGCAAATTCGGTCTCCACGCCAAGACCGCCGCGCCACTGACCGGCTCCCGCAGAATCACTAAGATATTCATGCCTGATCAGCAGATGCGGATCTTGCAGTTCAAACATCTCATAATCCTGCGCCAGCACACCTCCGGAGGCATCAATCATACCGATATGATCGTAGCCGTCAAAACCGTGCGTTCCTCCCGAACCACCCTTCATACCGAGGAAAAGAATATCCACATACGGAGTGCCTTTCCGGGGATCAATACCGGTCACGTTGCCGCACAGCAGGTGGTTCCAACCGGCGGTAACCCGCTCCGGTATGCTTGGCGCAAGGGCCCGGATAATCGCATCCGCAATTTGCGGACAGAGGTGATTGCCGAAGGTTGTCGCAGCGGGAAAAGCGGCATTAATAATCGTCCCCTCCGGAATTATCATCTTAACCGGCCTCGGCATACCATCATTATGAGGTATATCCGGATTGACCATCTGCAGAAAAGTAAGCATCACCGCGGAAGCCGACGAGGTAAAGGTACCGTTGACAAATGCAGGCGTTTGGGCATCAGTTTTTGAGAAATCAAATGTTATATTTTCGTCTTCCACGGTGATTTTTACCCTGATCTGGTAGGTTGAACCAACATTTTTACCATCATAATAGACAGTCGATTCTCCCTCATAGACCCCGTTGGGGATAGTTTTAATCTCTGCTTTCATCATTGCTTCCGTTGAATTATAAAGGTACTCCTTGTGGGTTTCATAAACTTCGAGACCGTACTTTTCAATCAGATCCATCATCCGCCTTTCAGCCAGGGTGCAGCTTCCTATCTGGGCGGTGATGTCAGCCCGGACGATATCTAAGCGGATATTGGCAAAGATCATGTCCCAAACATCCCGGCGCATCTTTCCTTTTTCGTAAATCTTTACCGGGGGAATACGCAGCGCTTCCTGCCAAACCTCAGTGGCATCAGGATTATAGCCTCCGGCTACCGCACCTCCGATATCTGCCTGGTGCCCTTTGCAGGCGGCCCAGGCGACAAGCTTATCATTTACAAAAATCGGCTTGTAGATGGCCACATCATTATTTTGATTGCCCAGGGAGAAAACATCGTTGTGAATAATAACATCCCCGGGGTAAATCTCGTCTCCGAAATAGCTGACTATATACTCGCATACCGGTCCCAAAGAAAACGACAGGATCGGTAAATTCTCGGTCTGCTCCAGCATTTTACCCGCCCCGTCATAAAGACCGGTGACAAAATCCTTGGCCTCGCAAAGAATCGGTGACCTGGTCGTCCGGGTAATAGCGTGACTCATTTCCTGGGTAATAGATTTAAAGCGCCTCTGAAGCACCGAAACGAGAATTTTATCGATCTTGACACCCTTTATCACTTCAGCTTTTGTTTCACTCATTTAAAGATCCTCCTCGCGAATTCTTCCTCTCTGTCTTTCAGGAAGAGCATAAAACTACCGTAACGGTCCACCAGTAAAGCATATTCAGAGGTTACAAATGTCGTTGTATTAACCTGCTCAATGATTGCCGGGCCGGCGATACGGTTGCCATGTTTAAGGCCAAAACCGTCAAATACCGGAAGCTCCGCGAACTTCTTCTCAGCGGGCAGGTATGCCTCCCGGTGACGTTTAAAGGCTTTCGACGGATCTTCTCCATCAAAAACTTCTTCCATAAATGCCGGCTTCTCAGTGTCGCCAATTGAAGTAAGGCGGATATTTAATAGTTCAATTGGTGTGCCCTCTTCTTCCAGGGAATAGCCATATAGTAAATTATGCTTCCGGTGAAACTGCCTGGCAATCTCATCAAGATTAAAATCATAAACTTCCTCCTGAGTAACCTCGACATTAACCTCATGATACTGTTTAACGTAACGCATTTCCAGGGCATAAATATTTTTGATCCTTTTTTCGGGTATTCCTTCGCTAAGCAGGCATTCCTTGCCTTCATTTTCCATTTCCCTGAAATAGTTTAAGAAAGTATCTTTTTTTAATTGAGAAAGGGTAGCGGAATAAGTGCGGACAAAATCATGCTTCAGGTCGGACATGAGCATCCCGGCCGCACAGAATATCGAAGATTCTTTGGGAACTATAAGCACTGGTATTTCCAGCTCATGGGCAATCATGCAGGCATGGTTTGGGCCGGCTCCGCCGGCTAATACCAGGGGAAAGTCACGCGGGTCGTCTCCTCGTTTGACCGATACTTCACGGACACCGGAAGCCATGTTCACATTGATCACATTATACATACCCGCGGCAGCTTCCACCACGTCGTAATTCAATTTGTCAGCGACATGCGTTTTGATTGCCTGTTTAGCGCGCTCAAAATTAAGCTTCATTCTTCCGCCGGCAAAGTAATCTGCGTCCAGGTAACCCAGGATCAGATCCGCATCGGTGCATGTCGGCAGTTCTCCGCCTCGATCGTAGCAGGCGGGGCCCGGTTGTGAACCGGCACTTTGCGGTCCCATCCGCAGCAGTCCGCCCTCGTCAATCCAACCAATACTGCCTCCACCGGCGCCGATGGTAACGATATCCAGCATCGGCAGGGCCAGGCGGAGCCTGTTTATATCGCCCTCGGTGGTAACCAGCGGGGTTTTATTCTTGATCAGGGCCGCGTCAAAACTTGTGCCGCCCATATCTACGGTGATACAATCATCAAAACCGTTAATCGAAGTATAGCTCACCCCTGCCACCGGACCGGCCGCGGGACCGGAAAGGAGGGTCACTGCCGCTTCGTCCGTAGCAACCTCGGGCGCGACAATACCGCCGTTTGACTGCATGATCAAAAGCGTCCCCTTAAAGTTATTATCCTTGAGCTTTGCAACCAGGCTCTGCAGATAACGCCTCAGCACAGGGCCGACATACGAGTTTAGCACTGTGGAGCTGACGCGATCATAGAACCGGATCGAAGGCAGCAGGTTGCTGGAAACAGACAGGTAACTATCCGGCATTTTTTTACTGACAATATCAGCCACCCGCTTTTCGTGCTCTTTGTTGGCAAAAGAATTCATAAAACAAATTGCCACAGATTCGACCCCTTCTTTTTCAAACAGGTCGACAGCCTCTTCTACACTTTCCGGGTTAAGCGATTCGACAACATCACCCTGGTAATCAATCCTTTCCTCCACAGGCTGACGCAGGTAACGGGGCACCAGGGGTACCACGTTAGTATAGCGGTTGTTGTACTGTTCTTCCCTGATTCCCCGCCTCATCTCCAGGGCATCGCGCAAGCCTGCGGTAGTCAGAAGGCCTGTTTTTGCCCCGTTATAAGTCAGCACGGCATTCGTGGTCACAGTTGTACCGTGGACAATGGTCTCAACCTGGTCGAGAAATTGTTCCAAAGAAATACCAAGGTCGCTTCCCATCTCAGAAAGACCGTTTAAAAGCCCGATGGAGGGATCATCAGGGGTAGAAAGCACTTTATATATTTTGGAGGTCCCGTCTGGAAAAGCCAGCAGGAAATCAGTGAAGGTCCCTCCTACATCAATGCCAATTTTATATTTCACTATTTCGCCTCCTTGTTTGCTCTTAAACCCCCGCCTGAACAGCGGAGCGTTACTTTACTACCGGCATTTCACCGGCCGGAATATGCGTTTAAAATATTGACGGTTCATTATATACCCCATAAACCTCTTTAAACACAGAAGTCATTTCACCGACAGTGGCGTAAGCTTTTACCGCTTCCACCAGGTAAGGCATCACATTATCCCCGGCTTTGGCCGCTGTTTCCAAATCCTTCAAAGTCCGCTCTACGGCCCTCGAATCTCGCGTTCGCCTCACTTCGTTTAATCTTTCCACCTGTTCATCCAGCGCCCTGGGATCGTATTCGTGGAGCTCTACTTCTTTTTCTTCTTCTTCAACCACGTACTTGTTAACGCCCACTTTTGGAAGTGTCCCATCCTGGATCGATTTTTCCTGCTGGTAGGCCAGTTTGGCCACTTCTCTTTGCACATAACCGCTGGCGACTGCTTCAGCCATGCCGCCGACCTCTTCGACCTTGTGCATCTCTTCTATTATCAGTTTTTCCATCTGGTCCGTTAAAGACTCTACATAGTAAGAACCGCCAAGCGGATCAACTGTATCCCGCAGGCCCATTTCTTCTTGAAGGATATGACTGGTCATCAGTGATATTAACGCTGCCTTCGGGGTAGGGATGGTGTAGGCTTCATCGTAAGAACAAAGAGCCATAGTCTGGGTTCCGCTGAGAGCGGAAATCAGAGCATAATAGGCTCCGCGCACAATATTGTTTTCAGGCTGCTGCTTGGTCAAACCTGCGCCCCCTCCTCCGGCCAGCATACGAAACTGCAGGGAACGCTGCTTTTCCGCACCGTAGCGATCCTTAATTATTTTAGCCCACAGCCGGCGGGCGGCACGGAACTTGGCAATCTGTTCAAACAAGTTTCCGTATATATCGAGGTTAAATGATAACCGGCCGACGAAATCGTCAATATTCAGGCCCCGCTCAAGGACATGGTCAATATAGCTGATTGCAATCTCAAAAGCATAAGAAATCTCCTGGACCGGGCTGGCCCCGGACTCACGAATATGGTAACCACAAATGCTGACCGGGTATGTGCGCGGCATCCATTTGGAGCTATACTCAATGGTGTCGCCGATCAGTTTGATCGAAGGTTCTACCGGAAAAATCCACATCCCGCGGCCAACCATCTCCTTTAGAATATCATTTTGCGGAGTTGCGCTGATCCGGTCCAGGGGAAAGCCATATTTTTCCGCTACAGCCTGGTACATGGCCAGCATGATCGAAGCCACGGCATTGATCGTCAGGCCACTGCCGATAGAATCCATCTTGATTCCCTCAAAAGCAGTTTCAAAATCACGCAGTGTATCGACAGCCATCCCCACTCTTCCCACTTCGCCTTCGGCCTGGGGATCATCGGAATCCAGGCCCATTTGGGTCGGCAGGTCGAAAGCCACATTTAAACCGGTCTGGCCATGCTCAATCAGGTATTTAAAGCGTTCATTAGTTTCTTGGGGAGAGCCAAAGCCGGAGTACTGCCGGGTGGTCCAGGGACGGTTTCTAAACATCTCCGGGTGGATTCCGCGGGTAAAAGGAAATTCTCCGGAGTTGCCAATGTCCCGGTCGTAGTCAATATGGGCAACATCTTCGGGAGTATAGATCGTTTTTACTTTTATGCCCGACTCCAGTATGGCTTCCTTGATCTTTTCGCCTTCCTTAATATACTTTGCTCCACTCATTATTTTTCCTCCTAACCGTTGATCACCATGAAGTTAAAGAGCCTGGCGGAGGCCGGGAAGCCCTTCTTTAAAGAAACTTTCGATCTCTTCAAAAGAAGTCCCGCCGGGGAAAACGGCCTTTGCCCCCAGCGCTTTTAATTTCGCCACATCTCTCGACGGGATAACCCCTCCCACGGTAACGACGATCCCTTCTGCCCCTGCGTCGTTTAACTGCTTCATCAGTTTTTCGGTGATCGGAATATGCGCCCCGGTAAGAATACTGAGGCCGATCACGTCCACATCTTCCTGAACAGCGGCAGAAACAATTTCCTCCACGCTTTTATGCAGCCCGGTGTAAATCACATCCATGCCGATGTCTTTCAATAAGTAGGAAATTACTTTGGCCCCCCGATCATGACCGTCAAGGCCTGGCTTAGCTACAAGAACACGAAATCTTTTCTTTTCACTCACAGTGTCGGCACCCCTTCACTTAAAGAAATAGATAACCAACTCTCCACTTGCTCATTTCACTAACGTCATATTAGCAAAAACTCATTATCAAAAACAATAACCCAATCTATCATTATTCTAGCACAATAATTAATAAGCAACTATGTGTGTTTTTAACAAATATACAGCACTCCTTTAGTCCTGATAGCACAAACAGCACCATAAACCGGTTAAGAATTACTGTTCCGGCAATAACCGCCCCTGTTAATAAAAGGGAAAACTATTATTGGGCTGCTTGGTCCAATAGCTCTCCGGCTATTAACGAACGCTGGACCAGGCCGATGCCTCCGTATATTTGCAGCGTTTTGGCATCCCGCATGTATTTTTCAACCGGGTAATCCTTGGTATAACCGTAGCCTCCCAAAACCTGAACGGCATCTGTGGTAATCCGCATCGTTGACTCTGTAGCCACAAGCTTGGCAATAGCAGCCTGGCTGCCGCAGGCAAAACCCTGGTCGATCATCCAGGCTGCCCGATAGACCAAAAACCGCGCTGCTTCAATTCCCGCAACCATATCCGCCAGCATAAACTGAATGGCCTGGTTGGCAGCGATCGGCTTGCCGAACTGGACCCTTTCCCGGGCAAACCTCATTGCTTCTTCCATTGCCGCCCGGGCAAGACCCACGCTGATAGCTCCAACACAAACCCCGGTCATATCAGACGCCTGATCAGCCAATACGCCGCCCTCTCCTTCTTTGCCGATCAAATTCTCAGCAGGCACCCTGGCATCTTTAAAATCGACACAGGCGGTATCGGCCGCCCGAAGACCTATTTTAGTTTCAGGTTTGCCGATGGAAACTCCGTCGGAACCTGCAGCCGTCAGAAAAGCGGAAACTTGATCAGGCTCTCCTGTGTCATTTCGAGCAAAAACAACCAAATAATCGGCATTAGAAGCACCGATCACAAAAGATTTGTTGCCATTCAGCAAAAAGCTGTCGCCGTCACGCCTGTAATTAGCAGCCAGCTTTTTTATATTGGACCCGGCCGCGGGTTCATTTAAAGCCAAAGAAACCAGTTTACCCTGATCACAGATTTCGTTAAGGTATTTTTCCTTCAGAGCCTTAGAACCGCCGCAAACGACTGGAAAAAGGGCAATGCCGCTGCCGGTAACCCCGGTCGCCACCCCGGCGCACCCGCGGGCCAACTCTTCGGCGACCACTGCTGCAGAAAGGTTATCTATTCCCGGTCCCCCGTAGTCTTCAGGAACAGTCAGGTTGGTAAGCCCCAATTGATCCAGTTTTTTGAAAATATCACCGGGAAAAAGTTCTGCTTCATCAAGCTCAGCGGCAACAGGTGCGATCTCTTTTACAGTAAAATCACAGACCATTTTTTTTATGGTTTCTTGTTCTTCATTAAGTTTAAAGTCCATACTTACTACCCCCGTTCACCAAACTATCGACCTAAATACTATAAAACTCGATTTTTTAAAAAACATGACGCTGCACCTAAAAAGTCCGCTTATATGATTTTGCTATCGCGAAGCGCTTTTAAATCCTCCGGGGTCATCCCCATTTTGTCGCGGTAAATCTCCTCGTTATGCTCACCGAGACGGGGCGGAAAACTCAGGTTTTTATCCGCAGTTTTCAGGTATGGGGTCATATGGGGAGGAGGAGCAAGGGTCAGCGCAGTTCCGCTTTGTTTATCTTTACTAACAAGGATATTTTTTTGCACAACCGGTTCTTCAAGGACCTCAGGAATCGTATTGACTCTGGAAATAGCTACTTTTACCTCGTTAAACAGTTTAATCAATTCGTCAGTGGAAAAGGTGGCGGTGATTTCTTCTATGGCCCGGTTGAGGTTGTCGACATCGGCAATGCGCCCGGCATTGCGCTTATATTCATCTTTAGCCAGATGCTTAAAAGCGGGGATAGCGGTTACCGACTCCCATTGCCGATCATTGCCCACGGCAATATAAACATAGCCGTCCCGCGTCTGATAAACAGAAACCGGGGCGAAGAATTCGTGGGTATTGCCGCGTCGGGTAACATGTTTATCGAAGCTTTTCGCCAGGCAAATTGGAACGGTAAGCCATGATACCGTACTTTCAAACATGGCCATATCAATCCTTGAACCCTCTTTTGTCAGCGCCTTATTTAACAGCGCTTTCATAATCAGGCCGTAAGTATGCTCGCTCGTACCCATATCAGGAAGCGGGATCCCGGTAACCAGGGGGTTTCCGTCCTTTTCTCCTGTGAGTTCCATCAAACCGCCCCGTGCCTGTAAAATCGGATCGTATGCGGCTTCGTTGGAATCAGGTCCAAAACCGGTAATTCCCACCCAGATGAGATCTTTTTTTGCCGCTGAAAGGATATCATAATCTATTCCCAATTTCATGTAATTCCGCGGCAGCTGGTTGGTGATAAATATATCCACGTCTAATTTGTCAATAAGCTCTTTTAAGATATCCTGCCCTTTTGTTTCGGCAAGGTTAAGGGTAATATCCTTTTTCCCGGCATTAATGGCCAAAAAATAGGTATTCATACCCTCCTCGTTTAAACGGTTATCGCCAATGAAGCGATTCGGATCCGGCATTGCGGGGTTCTCCACCCGGATCACCTTCATCCCGTCCTGGGCCAGCCGATAGCTGAGATAAGGGGCCACCGTAGCCTGTTCCAGGGTAAGAACCGTTACATCTTTAAAAATGCTTTCATCCATTGCCGGCACCTCCTTTCTTAAAACGTACATTAATTTAATCGTGCTGGTTAATTAAAGACTGCGCCACTTTTTCATTAAAACATAATGTTCGGCAAAAACAGAACGAGCTGCGGAAAAACGATTAAAAGTACAATGCAAAGAATGTAAGCGACAACGAAGATACCGACACCCTTAAAAATCTGTTCCATGGGAACTTCAGGAACCAGGCCTTTAACAATAAATGCATTTACACCCACAGGTGGGGTAATTGCTCCCATAGTGGTTATGATACAGATCAGCACAGTGAACCAAATTGGATCATAGCCGAGGGCCACGCCAAGCGGGAAAAATATCGGTATACTCAAAGTCAGAAAACCGAGAGCGTCCATTACCGCTCCACCAACCAGGTAAATAAGGATGACCACTAATAATATAAACAAAGGCTGCACAGGTAAGCCGACAGCCCAATCGGCAAGAACATAGGGAAGCCTGGTTACAGTCAGGAAACGCCCGAAAGCCACTGCTCCCCCGACCAGGATTAAAACCATGGCAGAAACCCGCAGTGTATCCATGATGGCAAGATTAAAATTTTTCCAGGTAAGTTTACGCATCAGCAGGGCAATTAAAAGTGCGCCAAATGCGCCGACCGATCCCCCTTCCGTCGGGGTAAACCACCCGGCATAAAGACCGCCGATAACCAGGAGAAATAGGGCTAACGGGCCGATAACCCCAAGTAGAGAAACCATTTTAGTTTTAAAAGCAGACCTTGGCCCCGCCGGTCCGAGCAGGGGATTTTTAAAACAAACAAGAATAACAGTCAGTAAAAATAGACCGGATAACAAGATGCCGGGAATGATATTCCCGACAAAAAGCCTGATTATAGACTGCTCTGTTTGAATAGCGATAATAATTAAAACTACACTCGGTGGAATAACCACACCGAGCGTACCCCCGGCGGCGACGCTGCCGGTACTTAACATGGTATTGTATCCGAATTTTTTCATTTCGGGCAAGGCTATGGTGCCCATGGTAGCCGTGGTGGCGATGTTTGAACCGCAAATAGCCGCAAAAGCGGTGCTGGCGGCAATGGTGGTTGCGGCCATACCCCCTTTCATATGGCCGACCCACTTGTATGCCGCGTCATAAAGGCTTTCGGTAACACCGGTGCGAAAAGCGATCTGTCCCATAAGGACAAACATGGGTATTACGCTCAGGCTGTAGGAAGAAAAAGTCTGCCAGATGTCTGTGCTGAGAATGCTGTACGCGGCCCGCGGTGAAACTACCAGACTGAAGCCGACAAATCCGGCAAAAAACATGGTAAAACCGACCGGCATGCGCAGCATCATCAGCAGAAGCATAAATAGTATTCCTAGAACGGCCAAAGTTATATCGCTCATAGATCAATAACTCCTGTCACTGTTTAGTACTCCCTTTAATGACCTGATAAAATCTGACAACAGGACCAGGTTAAAACTAACAAAACCGATGGCTACAGCATAAAGAAGCGGATAATAAGGCAGGCGTAACGTCTCCGCGAGAATCCCCCGCATCTGTATCCTCTCGGCATAAAGATAAATATGCCACGCCGCTAGCGAGAATAAAACAATACTGAACAGGTAAGTAATGGATTGCGCCAGTGATTGAAGGCGGGGAGGAAAACGCTCAACAACAAGATCGATGGTAACATGGACTTTATTCAGCTGAGAATAGCCCAGAGAAAAAGCAATTACTATTGCTGTCAGAAATCCGATCACTTCCCAGGCAGCTCCCCAGGGCACATAAACCTGGCGGGAGATCATATTTCCCACAGCAAGCAGCATTGTCGCAACAAGTGCGGTTCCGGCAATCCTGGAAAAAAACCGGCTTAATTGTGCATTGAGCTTATCCAAGTAATGCAACCGCAGCAACTCCTTTTAATTACTTAACTGGGACGCCCATCAACTGTTTCCCCGGAATATTTTTCAGTAATGAGCGTCCCATGTTTCAACCAACCAGGCAAAGCCTGCAAGTAAATTGCGGCTTACTGATATTGATCCCTCAACTCATAAAGCCGCTGAATAAATTCTTCCCCGGGCAGCCCCTGGGCTTCCAGGTCTGCAACTGCATCTTCAACCAGGGGTTCCAGGACATCGTCCCACCTGGCTCTTTCTTCATCATCCAGGGTTACTACTTCCAATCCCTCTTCCTCTACGGCCCATTCCACAGCATCAATGCAGTGCCCGTCGAGGTACTGCCCCGTCCACTGGGCCATCTCCGGTCCCAGCTCGTCGATAACATCCTGCACATCCGGCGGCAGGGTATCCCAGACTTCTCTGTCCATTACCGCGGCAAAAGAGATCTGGAAAATGGGGTAGTCGGTAACATAGTTGACTATTTCTGCATATTTAAAATCGTACAATACTTCACGGGAAGAAGCATAACCGTCAATAACCCCGGTCTGCAAAGCCTCTCCCACTTCACCCTGGTCCATACTCACCTGGGTAGCACCAAGCGCGCCGAGAAACGGAGCGCCGGTTCCCGCAGCCCTGAGTTCCATGCCATCGAGGTCTTCCAGGCTGGCCACGCGATCCACCGATTGGATGTATGCCGGTTCTGTGGCAAACATGGTCAGCACTTTAAAGTCTGCAAATTCATCCGGCTGAAATTCTTCATACAGTTCCCATAAAACCATACTGGCAACTTCTGAATTGGCATAATCCAACGGGTAGTCGGCAAGCTCAACCAGGGGAAAGCGGCCCGGTTCATATGAGGGGCAGGAAAGCCCGATATCAGCTACCCCTTCCAGGACCCCGTCAAACATATTGAAAGGCCCAAGCAACGCTCCGCCGGGATAGGTTTCGACCGTAACCAGGCCATCGGTGCGCTCTTCCACACGCGAAGCCCATTCCTGCATCTGCATACCAGGAAAGGAGGCTTCCGGGGCGAAAAACGCATAACTCAAGGTTATGGGTTCTATCTCCTCCGGAGGCTCTACCTCTTCTTCCGGATCCTCTTCAGGCTCTTCAACCGGTTCCTCTGCGGGTTCACAACCGAAACCTGCAAACGCGAGCATAATCACTACTCCAAAAATAAGCATGAACTTCCAATTAAAACTTTTCACAATAAAACCCCCTTATGTTTGCTGTTAACTCGAACCAAAGAAAAGCGAACGGGCATCCCACCTCCTTTGATAAAATTAATTAATTAAGTCTTTTATAGAATCTTTTTATTTTCAGTTTATTTTAGCACACCACCTTTCATAAAACCTACGTCTGAATCTGACAAAAATAAAGCGATATTTTTGTGTAAATATGATAGATTTCTACCTGCTGTAATAATGGCTGGATAAAATAGCGAACAAACTGGTATTCTAAATTCTTTAATAAACTTAATAACGCCGGAGGCATAATCACCTTAAGTATGGGCAGGATGAAGATGCGCAAACCGGCGTACTGGTCGCACTAGCAGTGTTTATAGTTTTATAGTTTTTTTCACTCTGCCGGCAGCCTGGCATCTACCTAACGCCTTTTTAAGCATAACCTTTCTAAATCCTCAGAAATGATCGATTATAGGTTCTTAATCTCCAGAACTTTTAAAGCCAGCTGCAGGTTAAGCCGCGTTTCAGGATCATTTAGATCTATTTTTGCGATGTCTTCAATTTTTTGCAGGCGGTATTTCAAAGTATTTAAATGAATAAACAGACTCTCCGCAGTTTTCTGGTTATTGCAGTTAGAAGATAGGTAATGCCGTAAAGTTTTAATTAAAATCTCATTTTTTTTCTTCCGGTCGTACTGCAGGAGCGGACCAAGGGTCTGATCGGCAAGCTGATTTAAATCCGTCTCGTCACTGACATTAAATAAAAGCTTATAGGCGCCGAGGTTCTCATAGGCGATTAAATGATCCTTCTTGCCAAACTTCCTGGCAATGAAGATCGCTCTTCTGGCTTCCTGGTAAGAATTTTTGATCTCTTCAATACTGCTGCTTACCTTCCC
This sequence comes from Syntrophomonadaceae bacterium, assembly GCA_007130825.1. Lineage (GTDB taxonomy): Bacteria > Bacillota > Dethiobacteria > DTU022 > DTU022 > B1SED10-74M. The sequence goes on from SLRT01000026.1 coordinate 22,700, forward strand.
AATGCCAACAGAAACTGTAATCTCGGGAATTAACTGTTTTACTTTACCTTTTAAAAACGCTGCTACCTCATCGAGCGCCGGATAAGACTTATTCCAGGGATAAGGGGCGATAACCACGATGGCATCACTTTTTATACCGGTTATAGTGGAGGGTATTTTTTCTTCCACACAGTTTTTGACAATATCAAAGACCCGCCGTTTTAACTGGGAAATCCTGCTTTCCTTCCCTTTTTGTTTGTGCAGATGATCGGGAAAATCATCTATGTCCACATAGATCACCTGGTAAGGCTCCGAGAGATCGTGACCCAGGTATGATGCTCTCTGGATCATGTCTATGGCGGAATGATAGCTGCCGTTTAACAGGTCATCCAGAAAATCACCGCTGACCCTTTCTTCTGCTTCGTAGGCAATTTTGCTCTGCATCATTTTGATTGTAAATACGGTGACAGCGTGTTCGATGGCTAAAAATTCCATGTCGCCGAGCTTCTGGTTGCTGTGTTCGAGGATAGAAACATAGCCCAATATATTATTGGCCAGGGTGATCGGAGCGATCAGCCTCGCCCTGTTCATTCCTCCCTGGGGAAAAGGAGGAAACAGCACCGCCTGCTTATAGTTGTTTACCTCCTGCATCAGTTCCCTGAAATCCTGGTTTTTCCAAAGGTCTTCCGCCATCGATTTCTCGAGAAATGACAGGTTTTCTTCTTCACCGGTCAGGTAAGAACCCAGTATTTTGAAAAATTGATCCTGGACAACGATGTCGCGCCCGATCAGCTGGGCCAGGGTGAAGATAATCTCGTTAAAACTCCTGTCTTTTAGCACCAACCGGGTTAGCTTGTTATGCACGTCCATGGAATGTCGCAGTAGTTCGTTTTTATTTTCAAGCTGTTTGAACAGGCGGGCGTTTTCAATAACAATTGCCAGCTGGTAAGCCAGCAATTCCAGGAGGCGCGCGTCTTCGGTGGTAAAAAGTTCCTTCTTTTTATTGATGGCATGGAGGACTCCGATTCTTCTGTTATCCACCACCAGGGGAACCGTTAGTGAACTGCGCGCCCCGTAAATTTTGGCCAACTTTTGATTGGTAACATGATCGCATTCAGTCATATTGCAAATGTAGGATTTACCGGTTAAAAACACCTTTGCGGCAACCCCCATGCCATCTTCCATTTCAGTATCGGTAGACAAAGTATAAGCAGTAAATTGTTCGTTGTTTACACCGAAGGCCGGTTTTTGTAAAACCAGGGCTTTTCGATCGGGATCATAGAGTAAAACCCCGCAGCTTTCCACATTAATAATTGATTTTAACTCATCCAAAATTTTCTCTAACACAATTTCCAGATCATCTGTATTGGAAGATAAGTACTTGCTGAAACGCATCAGGGCATCCATCTCTTTGCGGAGCTTCTGCAAAGAGCTTTGCAAGTCGTTATTTTCCCATAAATTTGCAGCGTTATCACCAATCAGGTCCAACAATATCTCCCCGCCAGAAGAAAAACTCTTCGGTTCAAAAGTGCCTGCCCCGATAAGTCCGCGGATATTTTCAGTAACCCTTAGCGGTTTACACAACAGCGAGGCGCATTCGCGTTTCAGCAGTGGAGACAAAAGCCGGTTCAGTTCATTTTCACGGCTGGAAGAGCTTTCAGCAAATATTGCGACAATCTCTTTCTCTGCGGTTTTTCTCTGCATTTTCTGCCACCGGGGCTCGCCAACCCGTTCCAGCGAAAAATAAGCTGTCAGCTCTTCCCTAAATCGGTCATAGGTAAGAAAAAAAGAGATGTCGGCTTCAAGGGCAAAACGGGCGAGGACCACTGCATTAGTAATCCACTCCTCAGTGGTAACCTCTCTCATCTCCCGGGGAATTTGTGTAACTTTTTTCCCCGGACTGTCCCCGATTATCCCGTCAAAAGTTTGCTTACTGAAGGCTTTTTGCATTCGAATTCTCCTCAACAACAAATGATCCTTTATGGCCGCTAATCCTGGCGCCGCTTTCCCGGTTAGTGTTCCCTCTCATCAAAAACCCGTTTGGTCTTTCTTTCCGTCCGCGGCAGTTCCTGGCAGCCGACAACCTCTACCCGGGGCGATATGCCGATTTTTGTTTTAATTTTATTTTGAATCGTTTGGGCAAGTTCGTTTCGATCACTTGTACAACCTTTTTCCGCTTCTATACGCAGCAGCATACTGTCCCTGCCTTCATGGCGCTTTAAAATAATCTGGTATTCACAATCGAGTTCTTCAGTCTGTGAAATCAGCTGATCGATCTGCGCGGGAAAAACAATCACTCCCCTGAACTTAAACATATCATCTGTGCGCCCTAAAATCCGGTCAACGCGGAAAAACGGGCTGCCGCAGGGACACTCGTCTTGAAGCAGCCGGGTAATATCCCTGGTCCGGTAACGGATCAGGGGCATCCCTTCCTTCCTGAGGGTCGTTACTACCATTTCACCCTGTTCTCCGGGAGCAACCGGGTTTCCGGTATCAGGATCGATCGTTTCAAAAATCAAATAGTCTGACCAGTAATGGACTCCCTGATGCTCGCGGCAGTCGATACCCGTCCCCGGTCCGTATGTTTCAGTCATCCCGATAATATCAAAAGTTTCAATCTCCAGCAGTTCTTCAATCCTGCTGCGCATTTTATCGCTCCACCGTTCCGAGCCGATCACCCCTACCCTCAGCTTGATTTTATCCTGAAGCCCTTTTTTGTTCACCTCTTCGGCAAGCAGCAGCGCGTAAGAAGAAGTACAGCAGATAGCTGTGGCCTGCAGATCTATCATCATCTCCATTTGCAAATCGTTACCGGCCGGACCCACTGGAATAGTCATTGCTCCAAGTTTTTCAATACCGAGCTGGAAACCGACACCAGCCGTCCACAGTCCGTATCCGACAGTAATCTGCACCCGGTCATCGGGTGTGACCCCGGCAAAATGCCAGCACCTGGCCATCATCTCTGCCCAGTCGTCAAGGTCTTTCTGGGTATAATAAGCAACCGTTTTTTTTCCGGTAGTTCCGGAAGAAGCGTGAATCCTGACAATATCTTTTTCCGGGACGGCCATTAAACCAAAAGGATAGGCATCCTTTAACTCGTCTTTTTCGGTAAAAGGCAACCTGGTAAGGTCATCAAGACAGCGAATATCTCCCGGAGAGATACCCGCAGCGTCCAATTTCTTTTTGTAAAAAGGACAATTAGCATAAGAATGTTTAACCGTCCAAAGCAGTCCTTTTTCTTGCAGGGCTAGCATTTCATCCCGTGAACCCGGAATATTGTTGTGATTAATCAAAGTATAGTCCTCCTTGATGTTGTTTTAATCCGGGGATAAAAATGGATCTGAACTGGAGCTGCAATCTTAAATATATTTCAATGCTTTTCTTTAGTTCGACCTTTTAGTATTCGACATGAATATAATTACTCCTGCTTCATTATTAAATATTGGTGGCGATCAAATATTTTACGGAAAAACTGCATTTTGCCCTTGACAGTCATTTCCCTTTCCAAACCGGCTTTCTTCTTTCCATATAGGCGTTGACACCTTCGATAAAATCTTCACTTTCAAATGTGTTCCGTTCCAACTGCTCCAGATCCGTATAATCTGCAAGCTCATGATGTTCAGATAACCTGTTGATAGCCTTTTTTATCCCGATCAGTGCCAGCGGAGCATTACCGGCAATTTTTCGCGCCATATCTTGGCTCGCTTTCTCAAGGTCCGGCGCAGGGACAACCTGGTTGACAAGACCCATGGCGTATGCCCGCTGCGCAGACACCGGTTCACCGATAAGCAGCAGTTCTTTTGCTGCTCCCACACCGACCAGGTCGATAACTTTTTGGACCAAACTATGATTCAGGGAAATGCCAAGCTTCGCCGCGGGAATGCCAAATTTTGCTTCTTTGTTGCAAATTCTTAAATCGCAGGCAATCGCCAGTTCACAGCCCGCTCCCACAGCCCAACCGTTAATCTTGGCAATAACCGGCTGTGGACAGCGGATAATACTTTCGATGGCCCGATCGACATAATCCAGGTAGCGGAGGTGCTTTTCTTTGTCAGTTAGTTCTTTTAGCTGGTTGATATCAGCGCCGGAAGCAAAAGTGTTCCCTGTTCCGGTAATAATCACAACTTTTGCAGTGGAATCAGCGGAAATAGAACTCATAATTTCTGAAAAATTAATCCACATTTCTGTATTAAAAGCATTTCGTTGTTTGGCACGATTGATTAAAACCTCGGCGATCCCGTTTTTTGCGTTTAACTGAAAATATTGCAGCTTAATCACTCCTCAGAAATAGCTATTGAATTTCTCAAATACAAAACTTTCCTAAGATTTTACTGAAAACTTTGAAAGCGGTCAACCCCGGACTTGCTGATGCTACCCATTGACTCTACCCAGGCATGGAGTTATAATAAATCCAATATTATCAGAAATGAATATTTAGAAAAAAAGTCCGAAAACAGTGTGCACCTCTGAGGTTACTCAACCTTACCAGGCTATTTAAAAGCCTTCCTTGACCGTGACCGGACCTCATCCCGGGCAGGCTCAACAAAACACCACTAGAGATGGAGTGATAAAGTATGTCTGAAAAAACCTATCAAACAGAAACCGAAAGGCTGCGCTCTTTAAAAGAAAAAGCAAGGCTTGGCGGAGGGGAAAAAGCGATCGAAAAACAGCACAGCCGGGGCAAACTGACTGCCAGGGAAAGACTCGAAGTTCTCCTTGACCCCGGCAGTTTCGTTGAGTTTAACACCCTCGCTGAACATCAATGTCACGATTTCGATATGCAGAAGAAAAAGTTTCCCGGTGACGGGGTGGTAACCGGTTACGGCACTATTGACGGCAGATTGGTCTTTGTCTTCTCTGAAGATGTTACTGTCCTTGGCGGATCGGTCGGCGCAACTCATGGAGCAAAGATTTGTTATACCATAGACAAGGCGATTACGGTCGGCGCACCTTTAATCGGGCTATATGAATCCGGCGGGGGCAGGATCCATGAAGGTTTCGCCGCTTCTCGCAATGTGGCCGGAATGTTTCATTATAATACCAAGGCATCCGGTGTGATCCCGCAGATCTCGGCAATCATGGGAACCTGTGCCGGGGTGGCTGTTTATTCGCCGGCTATAACCGATTTTATTTTCATGGTTGAAAACACCAGCCAGATGTTTATAACCGGGCCGGGCGTGATCAGGTCGGTTATGGGCGAGCAGGTGGACATAGAAAGCCTCGGTGGGGCTAAAATACACTCCGAAACGAGCGGCAACGCCCACTTCGTTTACCCGGATGACCAAGAATGCCTCCAGGGTATCAGGAAGCTGCTCAGTTTTCTCCCTCCCAATAATATTGAAGATCCCCCGATATTTAATACCGGGGATGACCCCAACAGAAGCTGCGAAGACCTGATGGAAATTGTGCCCGATGACTTTCGCGTTCCCTACGATGTCAAGCAGGTTATTTACCGGATTGCTGATAATGGTGAATTTTTGGAAATTCTCCCGAATTATGCTACCACGTTAGTGATCGGCTTTGCCAGACTTGACGGCAGCACGGTCGGTATCATAGCCAACCAACCGCTGGTCATGGCCGGCTGCCTGGACATTGACTCTTCCGATAAAGGCGCCCGGTTCATCCGGTTCTGCGACGCTTTTAATATTCCCCTTTTAAACCTGGTTGATGTCCCCGGGTTCCTGCCCGGAAAAGATCAGGAGTACGGCGGAATTATCAGGCACGGCGCTAAAATGCTCTACGCCTTTTCTGAAGCTACCGTGCCCAAGGTTACCCTGAACATGCGGAAAAACTACGGTGGCGCGGTTATGGCCATGTGCTGCAAGGGCACTGAAGTAGACCAGATGTTTGCCTGGCCCATAGCCCAACCGGTTGTCCTGGAGACAGCATCTGCTGTAGACATCATCTTCAAGAAAGAGTTGACAGAGGCAGAAGACCAGGCCGCAGAGAGGGATAAAAGGATCCGGGAGTACGACTATTACTACTCCAACCCCTTTAACCCCGCCGGCAAAATGCTGCTTGATGATGTGATCGAACCGCAGGATACCAGATCCCGGATAATTTCCGCCCTGCGCATGATGAAAACCAAACATGAGGAAAAACCCCGGAGAAAACACGGCAATATTCCACTTTGATACTTTTTTAGATCAAAGTGCAGGCCTTGAAAATATTACAGGCCTATCCCGGATAAAGTATGATGGCTTTCCAACCGAGAGCTTTCCAATCTAATGTTAATGTGCGGTTTATGGCCGTAAAATTTTTTCTACAATTTGCCTGGCAGCAGAATACGGGTCGACAGATCCGTATTTTGCTTTTTCCAATAGCTGCTGCAGCATAGCGTTTTCTTCCAGGGAACGATTGACTTCTTTCTTTAACAACTCCTGGACCAACTCCATGGTCTGATCTTGGCTGCGTTCCCGGCGAAGCTGATCAAAAAGTCCGCTTTCTTTTAAGAACTCCCGGTGAGAGACCACCGCCTGGTAAAGTTCTGCAATCCCCTCGTTCCCGGTGGCAACTGTGGAAACAACAAGGGGTTTCCATGCGCTCATATACCTGGAGGCGGCATCTTTCAGTTCCTGCACAGTTTTATCCGCCCCCTCGCGATCAGCCATATTGAGCACAAAAATATCGGCTATCTCCATCAATCCGGCTTTTAACATCTGGATACTGTCACCCATTCCCGGCACAAAAACTACCAGCACTGTGTCGGCAATTCTTTTAACATCAAGCTGAGACTGGCCCACTCCTGCGCTTTCGACGATAATTATATCCTTGCCGGCAGCGTCAAGCAGCTTGATCGCTTCCCTGGTGGTCGGGGAGATCCCCCCCAACCTATCCTGCGCCGAAAGGCTGCGGATAAATACTCCGGGGTCAAGGCTGTGTTCTTCCATGCGCAAACGGTCTCCAAGCAGCGCACCCCCGGAAAAAGGGCTGGTCGGATCAACGCATAGCAGACCCAGGGTAAAACCCAGCTCCCTGAGGTGAGCTATCAGGCGGCTGATCAGCGTGCTTTTTCCCGCCCCCGGCGGCCCGGTAATGCCCAGGACAAAAGCATTCCCGGTATAGGGTTCAATTTCTTTGATGATCTGGACCCTTTTTTCTTCGTCTTCCAAAAAAGTAATCAGTCTGCCCAGCGAATAAGCGTTTCCCTGCACGCTTTCTTCAATCATTTTTTTGTACATACTCCAATACTGCCTTTCCCTCTGCTTGACAAAGCGTTTATTAAATCACCGTTAACAGGCCACAAACCCAGGCAGGCATGACTCAAGCATATCAAAAATAGTTTTTCTGCTTCAGGGACATCTATCTGAGTATGCCTGGAAAAAACAACCACAGTAACTGCAAACAAAAGTGCTCTTGCCTGAAAAAAACCGCTCTAGATTAATTATTCGGATCCAGCTCAATATACTGCGTTTTGTTCTCTTTTCGTTCCAATGAATAAGGAGAAACAAAGAAGATCTCCGGGCGTACCCTGTTTACACTACTCATATCCTCCTCAATTTCATGTTTTAATTTATCCAGCGCGCTTCCTTCAAGGCCTTCTCCGCGTTCTATTTTTATTTTCAGGGGCGGCTCCACCTTGGGGCCGGGTCGATCCAATACGATCCGGAAAGCACCGGTTACCCGTGGCATATATTTTACCAACAAATCTTTGATCGCAGAAGGATAAACATTTACCCCTTTGACAATGAGCATGTCATCTGTTCTTCCAATTACTTTTATGCGCATCCCCGGGCCGCCGCAATGGCAGGGGTCGGTATGAATCTGTAAAATATCCCCCAGGCGATAACGAAGAAACGGCGTGCCTTCCCAGTCCAGCCAGGTAAAAACCTGTTCTCCCGTAACGCCTTCAGTAAGTTCAAGGGGTCTGCCTGTCTCCGGATCTATAAGCTCAAGGTAGCAGTAATCCTCTGACAGAAAATGCATGCCGTAGTAGCGGTCACTATCACAGGAAATACAATGCAAGGGTTGCACAGCGCCGTTAATATCAAAGAGCCGGGTACCGTAAGCTTCCTCCATTTTTTTCTTAAACTCCGGCACCCCCGCACCGGGTTCTCCCCCGCAGACCAAAAAGTTCAACCCCAATTCACGGATCGGTTTACCCAGGACATCTCCCGCCTGCTCAGCCAGGTATTCTGCAAAGGAGGGGGTGCAAAAAAGCGCATCAGCTTTTATAAGTTGCGCACTTTCCAGTAAACGCCTACTCCTGGCTTCCGCGCCTACCGGAACTACACACACCCCGTAATCCCATAGGGCATCGACCACCGGTACGCCTCCCGCAAACATGCTCAATCCAAAACCGTTAATGACAATGTGGCCCGGTTGCAGGCCAATAAATCTGTACTTGCGAGCATTCAGCATGTTGGTAACTTTTATGTCATTCTTGGTCAGCGTATATATTGTGGGAGTTCCGGATGTTCCGGATGTAAAGCTGAGTCTTACGATTTTATCCAGCGGGGCGCAGGCGAGCATTCCGAAAGGATGTCCAAATTGCGCTGTTGACTCTTCCTGCGCCGCCCTGTGTTCATCTTTATCCATGAAAGGAACGTGGTGAAAATCATCCCATGTCTTTATATCGCCGGGCTCAATCCCGGCTGCATCCAATTTCCGTTGATAAAATATGGAGTTTTTATAATTATAGGAGACCTGTTTTTTAATTTTTTCCAGTTGGATCTCATTTATTTCCTCCCTGGAACTTGTTTTTAGTTTTTCTACCCAGCAATCACCTGTGTTTAACCCCTTTTTAAGCAAAAGAACGACTCCTTTACGATTTAGCATGAACAAAATATCTATAATAGCCTGCAAGACCGGTTGTAGGGCCCTTAAACCTGAAGTGCTGCGCATTTTTGGCAAGTCTTTTTTAAGCGATCCTGCAAACTCCCATTTAGAATACGTTTAGCAGGGTTCATTATCAAATCCAACTTTATGGCACTGGCTCATCCAGGTTGGGTTAAATATAGAACAAATGAAATAAAAAAGGGCATCAGATTATGATCCGTAACATAAGAGTCCTGATCTTCTGCTATTTTATCTTTCGATCAGTCTAAACACAAACAGTCTAAACACAAACCGGCGCCAACAGGGCCTGTTTCTACTTGCCCGTGCCTTGCTTTCTCCTGTAACCAAGACCCTGAAAAACAGCAATTATATTGCCTTTTTCATCATTGATTTGCACAGAATATGATCCAAACTTCGGTGTCAGTGTAATCAACTTGCCCTCTGCAATAAGAGTGCCGCTGGAGACCGCTTTGAAGTATGAAATACTGGCACTGATGGATACAGCGCTCTGATCATGGACATAGCCGAGAGCGCCGAAAACCAGGTCGGCTAAGGTAAACAAGGCCCCTCCATGAACAATGTTTACACCGTTTAAATGGTGTTCTTTTATGGTCAGTTTGGCTCTGGCACTTTTAGCGGTGATTTCCACCATCTCTATGCCGACGTGTTTTGAAAAATTATCATTCTCATAGAAATTATAGATACCGGTTATGCTATTTTCATTTTCCATTCAGCCTTCTCCTTATATCTTCTCTCGTTTCCAGGCATTAGTTTACGTGGTTTTGCCGTCACGGTTCCGATATCAGGGGAACAATAAATTAAGGTAATTATAACACATCACCGCTTAACGCCGAAGCGAACCGGCCCAAAGCTGATTTTTCCTTTGTGCCTCCCAGCACTGTTTTTATGCCGGGGCGGTAAGGTGATCAAACCTTTCAAAAAGACTTTCAAAAGCAAGTGATTTTTAAGGCGCTCAAAAAAAAACCGATCCGGGCCCATGCCCACCGGGCAGATGATATTTTAACCGCGATAAGAATCGCCGGGAATTTGACCTGGATATTTCCATCGAACACTGTACTGAAGGTCTTGAAATAGCCAGGTTTATTAAACTTGAAATAATTTTATCTTAATCGACGACCCGGAACAGGCGCACAAGAGTGATTTAAAGCGCGCATATAAATATCAGCGCAACAATGCAGCTACCTCCTTGTCCCGCTGAAAAACGCGCATCTTTAAGGAGTGATCAAGAACCCGGCCCCTTAAAACACTTGCGGATAGCTAAAGACCCGCCGCTTCCAAAATATCAGGGACCGCCTCTTCCCGGTTAATGGCCATGATGTGAACTCCGTCGCAGAGGGAGTCTTTCTTTAATGCGGCAATCATGCGGCCTGCAATTTCTATGCCCTTATTAAGGGCTCCTCCTTTCGGTGCGCTGCTTAACTCATCGATGAGGTTCTGCGGCACAAAAATTCCGGGGACATTTTCTGTCATATACTTAGCCATCCTCGCAGAAGTAAGCAGGACAATACCGGCTAAAATTTTTACCGGGAACCCGCGGGCATAATCCATAAACCTGGTAAAGTTTTCCAGATCATAGATAGCCTGGGTTTGAAAAAATTCGGCACCCGCATCGACCTTTTTTTCAAATTTGTTATACTGGGGTTCCCAGGGATCGGCTTCCGGGGTTACTATCGCTCCCTTGCAAAAGGCTGTTTCTCCATTCAAGGCATTACCACCCAGGTCTTTTTTCTCCTCCAGGAAATCAATCGCCCGCAACAACTGCACCGAATCCAGTTCAAATATGCCCCTGGCCTGTTTGTGGTCCCCAACAGTCATGGCGTCTCCGGTAAGGCAAAGAACATTTTCAATTCCCCTGGTATAAGCAAGGAGTAAATCTGCCTGCAGGGCGATCTGGTTGCGGTCGCGGCAGGTCATCTGCAGGATGGGTTCCCCACCCCTTTCTTTAACAGCAAGACATCCCCCCAGGGAAGGAAAGCGCATTACCGAACTCTGGTGATCAGTTACATTCAAAGCATCAACCTTATCGTTAAGCAATTCAATGTGGTGAAACATCTGCTCCAGGTCTGTACCTTTAGGAGGAGCAATTTCTGCTGTTACCACAAACTTGCCGGAATCAAGTAACTGCTTAAATTTCATACCCATTGCTCCATCTCCTTTTGCTCCAAAATTTTCACCCTGGGCCTGGGTACTACCTGTGCATTTCTCGGAGGATGGTAGTGTCTCATTAAATCAAGCCTGTCCTGTTCTTTCAACCTGTTGTAAATCAGGGTGAAGGCACAATCTCTTTCCTGATCCACTTCACATTTGCCTTTGTCAGTCCCGCCACAGGGTCCGTTTAACAAGCCTTTATGGCAGGCAGTAACCGGACATATCCCGGCTGTATAGCCTAAAATGCACTGGCCGCACTGGGCACAGGCTTCCATATAATAACCGGGGTGTTCTTCCAATCCGATGAAGAGGGTGTCGAGAGCCGGAAGAACAGCTTTGTCCAGGTAAAAATTTAAACGCTGCACTCCCAGTGCACAGGCCATGACCAGGATACCGTTTGCTCCCTGGATTGCAGCTTCATTTTCACTGACAGAAGCGGCGGTCATTTCATCACATGCCGTTGGAATTACTGTCGAACCGGTTATCAAAAGGCCCGATCCCTGGAGTTTTTCCCTTAGTTCGGAAACCTGTTCTATCCCCCCGGTTTGAAGCACCGTGGCACATGTCCCGCAGCCGACGACAAAAACCCGGTTGCAAAACTTCAGCTGCTGCAGAATTTCTTCGTAAGGCTTTTGCCTGGTTATTGTTTTCATGCCATAACCTCCCTTAACTTTCCAAGTCGCACCTGAGGCACCGTTTTGATTCGCGCACAGCTTCTTCTTCCACGTAACTCAGCTCGGTTTCTTTGAAGCTGTGCTTTCTTTCTTCCACAGCAAGCCGCGGTATCTTTGGCCTGTACTGCGGTTTCCATACATCTTCCTCCAGTTCATCATCTGTCTGCTCCGGTTCTTCTTCCTTTTTTCCGTCTTCCAGGGTATAAACATCCTTGCGCAGGTCATAGATTAAAACCCTGGACGGGTCATCTTTAAAATATTTATCAATTGCCAGCGCGCCCCTTCTTCCGGCGCTGATGGCCTCGATAACCATACCCGGCCCGGAGACAAAATCACCCCCGGCAAATACGCCGGTAACATTGGTTGACAACCTGTTCTCATCGACCAGCAGGGTCTCCAGCCTGGAACGTTCCAGGGCGCTGTCCGGAGGCAAAAATGAAAGGTCCGGAGCCTGCCCTACCGATGCGAATACCGTATCTGCTTCGGCAAAGAAATCGGCCCCGGCCACGGGAACAGGACGGCGCCTTCCGTCTCTTCCGGGTTCACCAAGCTCCATCCTGGTGCACTGCAAACCGTTTACCTTCCAGTTGCTGCTGACGATACGGGTGGGGCTGACAAGAAAATTAATTTTTACTCCTTCAGTCAGAGCTTCTTCATATTCAACTTCTGAAACCGGCATTTCTTCCCTGGTCCGGCGGTAAAATATTTCCACTTCTTTTGCCCCCATGCGGACAGCAGTGCGGGCGGTATCCAAAGCTACGTTGCCTCCCCCGATGACAATTACTTTTTCCCCGATTTGAACTGGTTTGCCTGTCTTGACATCCCTTAGAAAACGCAGACCGTAGTAGAACCCTTCAAGATCTTCCAGTTCGCCGGGAATACCCATCTTCTGGCTTTTTTGCGCGCCGGCGGCAATAAACACTGCATCATAGCCACTTTTTTTGAGGTCATCAATGGTAAAGTTGACGTTAACCGGGCTGTTATATTTTATTTCCACGCCGCGTTTTTTTATATGCTCTATCTCTTCCCGGATAACTTCGTCCGGCAACCGAAATTCAGGGATGGCTACGGAAAGCATGCCCCCACCCACCGGCAGAGCTTCGAAAACGGTGACACTGTATCCCATCTGGGCTAAGAAGTAAGCAGCGGAAAGGCCGCAGGGGCCCGCCCCTACTACAGCAACTTTTTGCGGCTTCGATGTGGGAAAGGGCCGGGGGAGAGGGATTTTCTTAATATTATCGGAATACCAGTCGGCTGCAAAACGCTTCAGCGCCCTGATGGCCAGGGAGTCATCCAGTTCACCCCGGCGGCAGCGCAGCTCACAGGGGTGATGACAAATTCGGCCGCAGATAGCAGGAAAAGGATTGCGTTCTCTGATTATCTCTACGGCTTCCGGGAATTCTTGCCGGGATATGGCTTCGAGGTAACGGGGGACATCCACTCCCACGGGGCAGGTATGTTGACAGGGCGAGATCATTAAAGCATCGCAGACTGCTGCCGGACATTTCTTTTCTTTTATATGAGCTTCGTACTCTTCCCTGAAATACTCAAGAGTAGTCAGCACCGGGTTGGGACAAGTCTGCCCCAAACCGCACAGTGACCCCTCCTTAACCGTCTTTGCAATTCTAAGCAGGGTATCAATATCACCGTCTTTTCCCAGACCTTGTGTTATGCGGGTCAGTATTTCCAGCATTTGCCTTGTACCCAGGCGGCATGGAGTGCATTTTCCGCAGGATTCGGATTGGGTGAAGCTGATAAAATAACGGGCTATCTCCACCATGCATGTGCTTTCATCCATGACCACCATACCACCTGAACCCATAATCGAACCCAGCCGGGACAGGTTTTCAAACTCAACCGGTGTATCCATGTAAGGCGCCGGTATACATCCTCCTGAAGGCCCCCCTGTCTGTACCGCTTTGAATTTTTTCCCGCGGGGTATACCGCCGCCGATATCAAAAACAATGGTCGAAAGTGGCGTTCCGGCAGGCACTTCCACCAGCCCGCTGTTGGAAACTTTTCCTGTCAGGGCAAAAACCACGGTACCATTGCATTTTTCAGTGCCGATTGAAGAAAACCAATTTGCCCCGCGGCCGATAATGGCAGCAACCGCAGCCAGGCTTTTTACGTTATTTATTATTGTGGGTTTATTATCCAAACCGGACTGGGCCGGAAAAGGTGGCCGCGGCCGGGGCATGCCGCGGCGGCTTTCTATTGAAGAAATGAGAGCAGTTTCTTCACCGCATACGAATGATCCGGCTCCCTCTTTAACATTTATAGTAAAATTAAAGCCGGAACCAAGGATATCTTTCCCCAAAAACCCTTTTTCTTCGGCCTGTTTCAGGGCCAGGCGCAGACGTTTCACTGCCAGGGGATATTCGGCGCGGATATAAATAAAACCTTCGTCGGCGCCGACTGCATAACCGGCCAGGGTAAGCCCCTCAACCACTGCATGGGGATCGGCTTCCAGTATTGAGCGGTCCATGAAAGCCCCGGGGTCACCTTCATCTGCATTACAAATAACATATTTCTTGCTTCCCGGGGCATTTGAACAAAATTCCCATTTAAGAGCTGTGGGAAAACCTGCGCCCCCTCGTCCGCGCAGCCCGGCTTTCTTTATTTCATCGATAACCTGGTGGGAGGTCATTTCTGACAGGGCTTTTCCTAAAGCCTTGTATCTGCCATTATCAATAGATTGTTCAATTTTTTCCGGGTTAATGTGCCCGCAGTTTTGCAAGATAATACGCTGCTGTTTTTGATAAAAATTAACATCTTTGTAATAAGGAACAGCTTTTTCACTGACCGGATCGCGGTAGAAGAGGCGCTCAACCGGAACACCGTCTTTAAGGTGTGCTGCGGCTATTTCAGCCGCATCCTCGGGCTGGACACGAGTATAAAAAATGCCCTGTGGTTCGACAATAGCAATCGGTCCCTGTTCGCAAAAACCGTGACACCCGGTAAAATCTATCTCCACATCCTGGATTCCCAACCTTTCAACCTCTGAACACAATGAATCGTACACAGCCTGGGAACCGCTGGATAAGCATCCTGTCCCCTGACAAACAAAAACAGTACGCCGGCTCATAGTCTAACTTCCCCCCTCCCTTTTGAACAGATCTTTTACTTTCTTGGGATTCATATGGCCATAGACCTGGTTGTTAATAACCATGCTTGGAGACAGGGCACATACACCGAGGCAGGCAACCGTTTCCAGGGTATACTCCAGATCTTCTGAAGTCTCATTTTCTTCCAATCCTAACTGCCGCTTGACCAGTTTAAGAATAGTCTTCCCTCCGCGGACATGACAGGCGGTGCCCCGGCATACCCTGACAATGTTTTTACCCCGGGGTTCGGTATAGAGCTGCTCATAGAAAGAGACAACCCCCTGGACTTCGCTGGGAAAAAGTTTTAACCTTTCAGCAATTACAGGAACAGCCAGGGGGGGGATAAAGCCAAACTCGGCTTGAATTTCCTGGACCAGGGGAATCAATGACCATTTCAGTTGTTCATATTCGCTCACTATTTCGCCAAGTCGCTCCATGTTTATCTCGGGAGGTGTAACCGGTTTATTCATCGGGTTTCACCCTTTCTAATTTAACGTATCCAGTCTCCGGCGGGGGTGATTTTTCCCCTCTGTCCAGGGTACTGCTGAACAGCTCCAGCACATCCGAAAAAGAAGCCGGAAGAGATACCGTTCCGGGGGAAACAATATCAGAAACCTCCGCGACAACTTTTAACTGAGAAACCGGGGATATTATTTTTACTTCATCCCCGGTTGCCAGTGAAAGTTTTTCAGCATCACTCATTGAAATTTTCAATATTTCCGAAGGGTAAAGACTTTTTAATCGCCAGGCCTTCCCGCTCCTGGTTCCGCATCCAAAATATGCAAGATTTGCTTCCAAAATCAGGTAAAACGGGTATTCTTTTTTCTCCTTATACGGCTGGGGATAGTAATCCGGGGCAGAAAAGCTGGGAAAACCGGTTAAAGATTGAAAAGCACGATTGCGCCTTTCATCCCAATAGGACCATTTATCACCCAGGCGGTCTTCCGGATGATAGTAACCTTCATAAAGCGGCACATACTCTTCGATTTCATTAATAACCTGCTGCAGAGAAGAATAAGGCAGAGGATCGCCCATTTCCCTTGCAAGGCGCAGAATTATTTCCCAGTCGGGAAGGCTTTCGCCAACAGCAGGGAAAGCCTGCTGCAGCCATCCGATCCTTCCTTCAAAATTGGTAAAAGAACCTTCTTTTTCAGCAAAGCTTGCTGCCGGAAAGATTACATCAGCAAATTCCGCGGTTTTAGTAAAAAACAGGTCCTGCACAATCATGAAATCAAGGCTGGAAAGGGCGTCAGCATTCAGTTTTGGCCGGGTAAAAGTGGAAACCAGGTTTTCGCCGACAACATAAAGCGCTTTTACCGGTATTTCTTTACCCCTGCTAACCGCTTCAACAATAGATAACCCCGGCTCAGA
>SLRT01000153.1 GCA_007130825.1 Syntrophomonadaceae bacterium
CCGCTACAAGCCTTTCTACCGGTGCCCAGGTTATCCTGCCACTTTCAGTGATCCACCCCGCAAAATATTTATAAACCAGGGAAGAGAAAAAAAGATAGGGAAGGGGCAATTTTCTTCCGTCAAAAAATGCCTCCTTCTTATCTTTGACATCACTTTTTCCTGCCCCGGTTATAACAGGTTCACGTAAAGCATCAGCCATGCTATCCCCAGGCTGCTCAGGGCAAGGACAGTGTAATGAATCCGTGCTCCCGCGGTCCAGTATTTCTTGATCCAGGCCAGGATTGTAAAGACAAACATGGCTGCCGCCGCTGCAGCTATAATATAGGGCAGGGTTAAAACAGTTTCCAGGCCGGCCGGTTCCTCCAGGAAGATCCGGGGCACGCCAAAAGCAGGGTCAATGTCCGCCACTATGCCCACCAGGCCGGCGAAAAAGATCAGCAAAAACAGCCCGTAAATAGCAGTAACCAGGCGGGCCGCCAGGGCAGGTTTCGGTGCGCTGCGCTTTTCTTTCCGGATCACCCGTCCGGCTGAAGCATAAATCCAGCCGGCAATCGCTGTTAACACCAGGAGCAGGTTGCTTCCAGCCAAAAGGCCTGCTGTTATCCCGCTTCCATACCACGGGGCCCTGGTATAGGTAAAAACCGGCCCTTCGGCGCACATCATCATCCTGCCTGCGCTGTCTTCGACAAACACGATTTTCTTGGCCAGATCGGTCCCCTGGTCATAGCGCCTTTCGTAAACCCCCGGTTCTACTTCGACAAAATGCTGGTTGTAACCGAGCAGGTTAACGAGCAGGTAACCATCCTGGTCTACATCGACCCTGGCTCCCGACAGGAGGCCAAACAGCTTTTCCATCGAGGTAAAGTTGGCCCGGTTAGGGTGATATTCTCCCATAAAAGCTGCAGCCCGTTCTCTGCTACCTTCAGGGGGAACAAGTTCATCTGCTTCATGGGCCGGGTAATAGCGGTCCATAAAAGCGGTGAACAAAAATTCCCTTTCCCAACCAAGCCCGCCGCTGTAAGAGATAAAGAGGCCGACATTTTCTTCAGGAACCAGGTAGCAGCCGGTAGCAAATAAAAAAGTATTGCCCCCGTGATTGATTACCCGCCTGTTGTTAATACTCTGCTCGATAAAACCAAAAGTCATCCCGTCCTGCTGAGGGTGCTGGCTAAATTGCCGGCTGTGCATCTCCCGGGCAGTGGATTCTTCCAGGATGCGTGCTTCCTCGTAACGGCCTTCCTGCAAATGGGCAATCATGAAATTGGCCATGTCTTCGGCGGTGCTGCTCATGCTGCCGGCAGGCAGGGCGCTGATATATTCGAAGCTGCCCTGATAGTATGTACCGTTGAAAAAGTTATAGCCTTCAGCCATGTAGGGTTCCAGGTCATCCGGCAGCGGCTGCCGGAAAGTGCTGCGTTCCATTTCCAGCGGTTCATATATATTTCTATCCACGTATTCATCAAAAGATATTCCGGATACCCGTTCTACGATGTAACCGGCCAGGGTGGTGCCGTAGTTGGAATAAGCCATCACCTCACCGGGAGGGAAAACCCGGGCCGGAATACTATTTTTAAGGTAGCTTTCCAGGGATTCCATCTCTTCGGGGTCGAGAACAAAAAGGCCTTCACCCCTGTCTTCAAACCCGGGAGTATGTGTTAATAGGTGGCGCATAGTCACCGGGCCGGGGTCTCCGAAATCACCCCGCCCGTAAAGCCGGTCCGGAATTTTAAAGTCGAGATATTCATTGACATCGGCATCAAGATCGATCACGTCCTGCTCAACCAGTTGCATCACCGCCGTCCAGGTTAAAAGCTTTGAAGTTGAGCCAGGCCGGAAAAGGGTTTCTGCCGGATCAACGGGGATCCGGTTTTCCCGGTCGGCATAACCGTAACCCTTGCTCAGGATTATTTCCCCATCCTGGACTACAGCCAGGGTGACACCAACAATATTATTATCATCCATCTGGCTGTAGATAACCCCGTCCATGAAAGCTTCAAGTTTTGCGGGATCATCTGCCAGTGAGGCCGCAGCTTCTGTGCTGTTTACAAGCAGTAAAATAAACGGAAGCAGGGCCATCAAAAAAAAAGTTTTTAATAAAATCTTCATTAAAAATTCTCCTTCTCCGGTTTAACCCGGGTATATTCTGTCATATTATAACCCGATTTTTAACTTTATAGTAGCTTCCGTAAAAATATTTTCAACTTTGGGTATGTATTAATCAGGAAATGTGGACAACAAAACTTATCCGATATATTATTTAATCAAAGGAGTGATTACATTGAGCGACAATGCCAAGCTCGGGATTATTTTGATTATTGCAGGTGTAGTACTGTTACTCAGCCAGATCGGCCTTTTCCCGGATCTGTCAATACTTTATTTAATCTCACTGATTTTCTTTGCTATTTATGCTTACAGAGGAGGTGCAAAATATTACGGCAATATTGGTTTCCTAATTCCAGCAACTGTCATCCTGGCAGTCGCAATTTACGCCTCCTATGCCAATTTACATCCGGCTTACTTTTTTATTGGGTTGGGTTTGAGCTTCTTGGCTATATTTGTTATTCATACCTTCTGGTTCAGGGAAATGGATCGGGGAGAACGTTACTGGCCTGTTTTCCCTGCGGCGGGTTTGCTATTGTTTTCAACTATTGTTGTGCTGCCGGAAAGGCGGCTCGCGCTTTTCAGTTTCTTGAACTATCTCTGGATTATTGGCCTGATCGGGTTAGGGGCATGGTTGATTTACAAAAGCACTCGGAAATGATAGGAACAAAGGAAAGTCATCACAGGCCACTTCGGCGGGTTCCCCGGCACAGGCCCTTTTAATCAGCGCGTGTGCTTGTGAAAGCCGCTTACCAGGGCCTGCTGCGGCAGCTTTTCGAGCAGCTCCTTGGATATCTTTCCTGGGGGCCAAGCATGTAGTTCCGTGTGGACGCAGTTATTTAAGGTAAGGAAAGGAAAATAATATGAAGCGACTTCATCTAAAAATTTATGGCCTGGTCCAGGGTGTATATTTCAGATCAACCGCCCGGGACAAAGCTCGTGAGCTGGGGTTGTCCGGCTGGGTGAAAAACATGCCTGACGGGACAGTGGAAACAGTTGCAGAAGGAGAAGAAAAAAAATTACATGAATACAAAAAGTGGTGTAAAAAAGGCCCCCCTTCGGCCCGGGTCGAGACAGTTCAGGAAAAATGGGAAGAACCCACAGGCGAATTTAAGGGGTTTGGTATTAAATAATGAGCGAGGGCCAGGTCATTAATAATTGCTTTTCTCACTTATCTTACGAATCCCTTTCAGAGTTACTTTTGCTCTTGCCCTGGTAGTTTTCTTTTTTTTAGTAACGCAGATCGGTTGTTCAGATGAGTTAAGCTTTAACTTTATTGTTGCTTGCAGCGTATTCTCATCCCTCCGGTTCTGGTGGTGAAATAATTGCCGGGTAAATCTAACGATCAACCATGCTTTTCACCTCGATAATGCATTTGCAATTCCTTACCACTTCCATCCTGCTTGCCTGTAAATGCTTATTAGCTTATCACCGCAAATATTTGCTTTGGGATGCTGCTAAGGAGCCGCGCGGTATTAGTATCACACCTATTCGATAAATCACCAAAAACCCGATTGACATCTTCCCTCATACCTCGGTATCAACAATCTCTCTTTGACATCAAAGCTAACAACAGGAGCTAGGATGAAGAACTTTGCAAAATATTAAAGCCCAATGCCTGGACAACTAAAAAACGTTTTGAAGTATTACTGGATGTGCATAAGGCTGGCACACCAGCTGTAGTTTGGTTAACACCGATAAAAGAGCCCTGTCTTTTATATGACAGGGCTCTAGTAAATTGAGGGGGAACCCGCAATTAATCCACGACATCCATGATTTTACCACAGCAGATAGGGATTACCTCACCTGCTTTTAGATTTATCAACTTATTACAGGTTTTACAATAAACGCTTTC
>SLRT01000132.1 GCA_007130825.1 Syntrophomonadaceae bacterium
GCTTCTGCCGGGTAAGCCGGCCGTACTCGGGAAAGCGGGTGGTATCGTAGTAGACATCGCCGTCACTGATGTAGGCATAACCGTTCTGGAGCAGGCGCTCGACCAATTCAATGATCTGGGGGATATGTTCGGTGGCCTTCGGTTTATAGTCGGCCGGCCGCACCCGCAAAGCGCTGACATCTTCTTCGTAGGCTTTTATGAAACGATCGGCCAGTTCGCTCACACTAACTCCCTGTTCCTTGGCCCGGTTAATCATCTTGTCATCTATATCGGTATAGTTTTGGACCAGCGTTACCTTATAACCCCTGTACTCGAGGTAGCGCCTGACCAGGTCAAAAATAATAAAAACCCGGGCGTTACCGATATGGATGTAGTCATAAACCGTGGGGCCACAAACGTAAAAAGTAACCAGCGGAGGCGCGCCGGGTTTCAGATCTTCCTTGCTGCGGGTTAAGGTATTATATATTTTCACGGCCACTTTTGCACATACCTCCGTTTTCCAGATCTACCTGCTGGCAGCGAAGCTGATCAATCTGTTCCTGCAGGTTGCTTAGGGCTTCGGCAACCGGGTCGGGCATGTCGGTGTGATTAAGATTGACTGAAGGCACCTTTTCCCCGTTATAATAGACCACTCTGCCTGGAATACCGACCACAGTGGCATTGGGCGGCGCCGATTTCAAAACCACCGATCCGGCTCCGATCCGGCTGTTTTTGCCGATCTCAATCGGCCCCAGCACTTTGGCCCCGGTGCCGACAACTACGTTGTCACGGACAGTCGGGTGACGCTTGCCCGTTTCTTTACCCGTTCCGCCCAGGGTTACTCCCTGGTAAAGGGTAACATTGGAACCTATTTCGGTGGTCTCACCGATGACCACGCCCATGCCGTGATCGATAAAGAAAGCTTCCCCGATTCTTGCACCCGGATGAATCTCGATCCCGGTAAAAAACCTCGAAAGATGGGAAATCAGCCGCGGCAGTAAAACCAGGCCGCGCCGGAAAAAAAAGTGAGCTGCCCGGTGGCAAAACAAGGCATGCAGGCCCGGGTAACAGAGAAGCACTTCCAAAGTAGTTTTTGCCGCCGGATCTCTTTCTTTTACTGCCTGAATATCCTGTTTGATTCTTTTAAACACGATTGATTACTCCTTTTCCAGCATAACCACGGCCTGGGCGGCGATACCTTCTTCCCGGCCGCAAACTCCCAGGCCTTCAGTTGTCGTCGCCTTGATCGAAACGAGATCCCTGGAGACCGCCAAGGCGGCAGCTATATTATCCCGCATGGCCCCGACATGAGGAGCCAGCCGCGGAGATTGGGCAATTAATACCGCATCTGCGTTTACCAACCGCCAGCGTTTTCGGTCGAGTTTTTCCTTTACTGCCTTAAGCAAAACCAGGCTGGATATATTGCGGTAGCGCTGATCGTCGGATGGAAAATGAAACCCGATATCTCCCAGGCCGGCCGCTCCAAGTAAAGCATCGCTCAGGGCATGGAGCAGGACATCGGCATCGGAATGACCATCCAGGCCGAGATGGTGATCGATTTTTACCCCCCCTAAAACCAGGGGCCTTTCAGCCACCAGGCGATGCAGGTCATAGCCAATACCCACACGGTTCATTTTACCGCGGTTCCTTTCAAAAATAAAGATGCCAGCATCAGATCGCGCAGAGAAGTTATCTTTAAGTTGAACTGTTCCCCGGACACGGTTTTAACCGGCCGGCCCAGGGCCTCTACCAGTGAAGCGTCGTCCGTTGCCGTTAAATTATGTTTCCCGGCATAGCGGTAAGCTTCAGTGATAATCTCCCGCCGGAAAACCTGCGGGGTCTGGACCAGACGCAGGCTTTCACGCACCGGCGTAGATATAATATTGCCTTGCCGGTCGACTTCTTTAACCGTATCGCTGAGAGGAATTACCGGAACAGCCGCGCCGAAGCTTTCAGCTGCATCAAGCAAGGCCTCGAGCAGTGCAGGTGAAGCCAGCGGTCTGGCCGCATCGTGAATACAAACCAGGTCTGCTTGAACAGATGAAGCTTTAAGACCCCGGCTTACCGAT
Organism: Syntrophomonadaceae bacterium; assembly: GCA_007130825.1. Classification (GTDB taxonomy): domain Bacteria; phylum Bacillota; class Dethiobacteria; order DTU022; family DTU022; genus B1SED10-74M. Next base: position 2,049 of record SLRT01000132.1, read on the forward strand.
TCCTGCCGGGTTGCGCCACCTTCGATCAGCCTGATCTCTGCCCCGGAGCAATACGGCTGCAGCAGGGCCAACACTTCTTCCCGGTCGCCCGGGGGAATAACCGCCACAATCTCGTCTACTCGCCGCTGCTCCAAAAAAAGGTTCAGTGAACGGGCCAATACCGGGATACCTTCCAGGTACATGTACTGCTTGCGGGCAGCGCTTTCCATGCGCGACCCCTGACCGGCAGCAGCAATGATCGCTAAAATAGACATTTATAGATAATAGACCTCATCCAAGTTTACTTACTGTTTCATCCCGCTGACTTTATCAGCATCCTCTTTCGGTTTGGCAAAAATCATCCGCCCGGCGGCGGTTTGCAAAACACTGGTCACCAACACTTCAATTGTTTCCCCGATATAACGGCGTCCGCCTTCAACTACAACCATGGTGCCGTCATCGAGATAAGCAACTCCCTGTCCGGCTTCTTTGCCCTCCTTGATAATCTGGGCCACCATCTCTTCTCCGGGCAGGACCACCGGTTTAACCGCATTGGCCAGTTCATTGATATTGAGCACGGAAACTCCCTGCAGTTCACAGACTTTGTTTAAATTATAATCATTGGTAATAATTTTGCCGTTAATGGTCTTGGCCAGGCGAACCAGTTTACTGTCCACCTCAGCTATATCGTCAAAATCGCCCTCGTAAATCTGCACCGGGATATTCATTTCTTTCTGGATCTTGTTCAGGACGTCCAGGCCGCGGCGGCCCCGGTTGCGCTTGAGCAAATCAGGTGAATCGGCAATGTGACGCAGCTCTTCCAAAACAAACCCGGCAACGACAATAACTCCTTCCAAAAAACCGGTCTTGCAAATATCGACAATTCTTCCGTCAATGATAGCGCTGGTGTCAAGAATCTTGAATACTTCGTTTTCACCGCCTTTGCCGCGCGCACCCCGGTTGAAAAGATTGGATAGGAACGCAAAATCGTCCTTGCGGTTAAGCAAAAATCTTACCCCGATAAACACCAGCAAGAAAGTCAGAACGGGGGCAAGATAAACCCCGATTACCGGTATACGGTAAATCGGAGTACTAAGCAGCAGGCCAACCAGCAGGGTAATAATCAGGCCGAAAACGACTAAGGCAATATCCTGGGTCGGCACTGACTTGAGTTTGCTGTCGGCCCAGGATAAAAACTGATTAAAAATATGAATTAATAAAGGAGTAATCAAAAAAAATATGAGTCCAAACAATAAAGCACCGATGGCATAATAACCGATATTAACCGGGGTCAGTTGCATCCCTTCAGGAATATAGATATAATCTGAAACATACGGTTGCAGGCTTGAAAATACATAAAAACCGATAACCACCCCTAACAGGGTTCCGAGCAGACGTAAAATTTTGTGTACCACTGCACTCACCTCCTTTCAAAATAATTTTTACAAATAAAAAAATACCAGGGAACTCTTCAAGACATTATAACTTAAAGTTTTCCCTGGAAGCAAGATAATTCGCCATGATTGTTCCTGACTAATATGGATATGGAGTTATAACTGCTTGGGCGCCTGGTCAAAAATATCGTTCAGGTTACTGATGATTTCTGTCTGTTCCAGGTCCTGAACAAGTATCAGTTCGCTAATCAGAATCCGGCGCGCAGTATCAAGCATTTTGCCCTCACCGGTGGAAAGGCCTTTTTCCCGGTCTCTAAGCATCAGGTTGCGCACAACTTCGGCAACCTCAAATATATTGCCGCTTTTTATTTTTTCCAAGTGGTTCCGGTAACGCCTGTTCCAGTTGGCCGACAATTCGGGTTGATCTCCCTGTAAAACCACGAATACCAGGGGCACTTCATTTTCTTCAATCACATCCCGCAAGCCTACCTGCGATATATTGTCAGTGGGAATAAGCACTTTCATTTCACCAAGCGGGAGCTTCATGACATAATATTTCTTGCGCGCTCCAAGGATTTCTTTCTCCTCTATAGCCTCGATTATCCCCGCCCCATGCATTGGATAGACCACTTTGTCGCCAACACTGAACAATGCTTCGCCCCCTTAAAAACATAAGAAACTTTGTTACATAATAACATAGCCCCCCCTTTGTGTCAATTAAACATATAGTTTAACATATCCTAATTTAGGATACAACAATAAAATTTGCAGCTTGATCGGGCCGTTTCACATGTTCTCTGGACTATAGTTGACATGATCGTAAAAATAAAAGTATAATTACGTCAACAAGGCCAACTATAGAAAAAGAGGTGACTGTCCAATGAAAGATAACGAGGTTGTCGGTAACTTCCAGGATCTGGTGTCAGAGGCATTAATCCGCCACCGCAGCATCCTCGACTGCTTGTCCAAATACCAGGAATCCGCTTCCCGGGTTAATCGCAGCATAATTAAAACAGTGACTGACTGCGGTTGTATCTCGATAAATGCCAATAAAAAAGAATACCCCGAAAAAGACTCGCTCAAAGAATGCGGGAAATATATGGATTCGCATATAAAAGGCGAGTTGTGTGAGAGCTGCCGGGAAATAATTGCCGAGGAGATTGGCAAGCATCTTTTCTACCTGACAGCACTCTGTAATACCCTTGACTTTGAACTGGAAGACCTGTTTGGCCTGGAGCAAAACCGAATCAGCACTCTCGGTCATTTTCTGCTTTCATAACGATCGGTTTTTGACTTTTATTAATTTAGGAGCAAAAATATTTTAGAACAACACCGGGTAAGATTGAAGCAGGAGGCAGTGCTACGGCAAAAAAGTCAGGTTTAATCAATCTTTACCCGGCGGTATTGAGTAATTTAATGACAAGACCTGCGCAATTGTGTGCAGGTCTTTTTTTGTAAATCTCTGTATAAGATGTGCTTAATCCTGCAGCAAAGAGACCCCGATCGCTTCCTTGATATTATCCACCCCGATCAGCTGCAGGCCCGCGAATTCATTTGCCTCTGTTTTCAGCTCGGCCCGGTTAGCCCCGGGCATAATAAAGCGCTTGAACCCAAGCTTAAGGGCTTCATGCAAGCGCTGGCGAATGCGGCTGACCGGGCGTATTTCTCCGGTTAGGCCCACTTCGCCGGCAGCTACTGTGTCCCCGTTCAGGGCTTTGCCCTGCAGGCTGGAAGTCAGGCTTAAAGCCAGGGCCAGGTCGGCGGCGGTTTCGTAGAGTCGCACGCCTCCGACTACGTTGACAAATGTATCGAGGCCAAAAAAAGTAATCCCGGCATGCTTTTCGAGCACAGCCAGGACAAGGGCCACCCGGTTCAAATCGATGCCTGCGGAGGTTCGCTTCGGCGCAGGGTAGCTGGTCGGGGCCACCAGCGACTGGATCTCGACCAAAAGCGGCCTGGTCCCTTCCATGCTGGCAGTAATCACCGCCCCTGCAGACTGCTCCTTGCGGCAGGTGATAAAAAGGTGCGAGGGGTTAACTACTTCAACCATCCCCTCATTTTCCATCATGAATACCCCGATCTCGTTGGTGGAGCCAAAACGGTTTTTCACCCCGCGTAAAATGCGGAAACTGTGATAGCGGTCGCCTTCCAGGTAGAGCACGCAATCAACCATATGCTCCAAAAGGCGCGGGCCGGCCATGGTTCCTTCCTTGGTCACATGCCCGACCAGAAATACAGCAATATTTTGCTCCTTGGCCAGGCGGATCAGTTCGGCGGTCACCTCGCGCACCTGGCTCACACTTCCCGGCACCCCTTCCAGTTCGCTGCGATAGATCGACTGCACAGAATCGACCACCAGCACCGCCGGCTTGATTTGTCCTGCGGTTTCGATCAGAGCCCCGAGATCGGTAACTGCCGCCGTGTAAAAATTATCCTCTATATGCAGGCGTTCGGCGCGCATCTTTACCTGGCGCAGCGACTCTTCGCCGCTGGCATAGAAAACGTTTTCTTTCGCGGCCAGGCAGGCCGCGGCCTGCAGCAGCAGGGTCGACTTGCCGATCCCGGGATCACCGCCGAGAAGGACTACCGATCCGGAGACGAGTCCTCCCCCGAGCACCCGGTCAAATTCAGCAATGCCGGTCATATAACGCTCTTCACCCGCCGCCGCAACCTCGCTTAAAGAAACGATTTTGGTTTCCGCTGCCGGGGCAACCGATCGCCGCTGGGGCACATTCTCAACCTCGGCCATGGTATTCCATTCATTGCAGGCCGGACAGCGCCCCATCCATTTATGGGCTTCATAACCGCAATCTACACAGCAAAAAAGCGTTTTTCTCCTGGCCAATAAAGCCCTCCCCCGACTTACCGCCGTTCTAGCAAACAGGTAAGTCTTTCCAGGTTAGTTCTGTCCCACTCGGTGCCGTTTTCAGGTGTTTCAAGAATAACCGGCAGTCCTTCCGGCCACCCGTAGTTTAAAACAGCGGCAAAGCCTTCATTCGCTATGCGGCCCTCACCAATGTGAGCGTGGCGATCGACACGGGAACCAAGTTCTACTTTTGTATCATTGACGTGAATAACATGCAGGTTTTCCAGGCCAACCGTGCTGTCCAGGGCTGACAGCGTTTTATTCACCCCGGCAGAACTGCCCAGATCATAACCGGCCGCCCAGCTGTGGGCGGTATCGATACACACACCCAGGGTGTGTTTCGGAAAAGACTTAAGAATTTCGGCCAGTTCTTCGAACCGCGCCCCCAGGGCAGTACCGCTGCCGGCGGTATTTTCCAGGAGCAGCTTTACCGCAGCAGGCCAGCCGGGCAGATCTTCCTTTATAATACCGATAATCTGGGCCAGGCCTTTTTCCACGCCCTGCCCGCCGTGGTTGCCCGTGTGCAGAACCACGTAGGGGGACCGGTAAAACCCGGCCCGCTCCATTGTTTCATTGAGCAGTTTTCGCGATTTGACCAGGAACTCATTATTGCCGGAGGCAAGGTTGATCAGGTAGGCGCTGTGCACCACCAGGGGGTTAATATCTTTTTCTTTCAGCAGGGCAGCCCGTTTTTCCAGTTCCAAAGGCTCCAGTTTGCCCATTCGCCATCCGGTCGGGTTTCCGGGAAAAATCTGGATTGTCCGGCAGCCGATTTCAGATGCCCGCTCTACATTTTTCTTGAAGCCGCCCTTCTGCGGCATATGTACTCCAAAACGCACCGTGTCTCCTCCTGTAAAATCATTATTTTCAGTAAATGCGTAGTCCGGGAAAATTTCGCTTTAATCCCTGCTGTCTAATTCTTCCAGGATAAGTTTCATCACCCGGGCTGTATTTTCGTTGACTGCTACCTGCGCTTTTTCGTCGTAAAAAGTGGGGGTGCGGTTGATGATTACCAGGTTTTCACATAGTGAAGGCAGCTGATTGGCCGGTGAGACCTGCATGCTCGAGCCGATAATCAGGATCAAATCGGCCTTCCTTGCTTCTTCCAGCGCTTGGCTGTAATCCGGAGACAGCGGTTCGTTAAACAAGACCACATCAGGTTTAAGCGGCTCGCCACATTCTACGCAAAGCGGCGGCAGGAGTCCTTCCTCGACTTCCTCGATAACCTGTTCGATCGGCACCTGGTTTCCGCAGTGCATGCAGCTGGCGCTGCTCAAACTGCCGTGAATTTCTAAGACCTGCCGGGACCCGCTTTTCTGATGCAGGCCGTCGACGTTCTGTGTGATCACCGCTTTAACCAGGCTGCGCCTTTCCAGTTCGGCCAGGACAGTGTGGGCCGCATTGGGTTCGGCCTCCTCTATCTGGCGGAAGAAAGGAACACCGGCCTGGTAAAATGCTCCCGGGTTGGCTTTAAAACCCTGAATAGTAAACAGCTCCGGGTCAACCACGGTCCACAGGCCGCTGCCGGGACTGCGGAAATCAGGGATACCGCTTTCAGTAGAGACTCCCGCTCCGGTCAGAACTACCGTGTAACTGCTTTGGGTGAGCAGATCGGCAATATTTTTGATTTTTTCCCTCAGCTGGCTCATGGCTTCCCCCCAACTTCGGCCTCTTATCCGGGAGAAAAGAGGCCTTTTAGTCGATCCATATTTTTACCTTACGGGAACGGGGTCCGTCGAATTCGGCGAGAAAGACTCCCTGCCAGGTGCCCAGGTCGAGGTAACCGTTTCTGATAATCAGGTGCAGGGAACAACCGAGCAAAGCGGCCTTGATGTGGGCATCGCTGTTACCTTCACTGTGCCGGTAGTTGCCTTTTAGCGGCACCATGCTCTGCAAAAACCGGAGCAGATCTTCCATCACTGCCGGGTCGGCATCTTCGTTGACCGTCAACGCCGCAGTAGTATGCGAAACGAAAACGGTGCAGCAGCCGTCTTTAACCGCGTGGCTGGAAAGCAAAGAGTTGATCTTCGGAGTAATATTAACACACTGTTCGCGGCTTGCAGTTTCCACAGTCAGTTCCAAATACACCTTGCTCACCCCTTTTGCAGCTAAGCTTTGGTCAAACTTTTGCTTCAGGATCCGGCTTCAACATTAGCTGATAATTTAAAATGGCCCTGCACTATTTTTATAGCCAGATAACCGGCTAAGCCTGTCATTGGCGACAGGGCTCATTAATATGTGAAAATATGTGAAGGTATCTGGTAAAAAGGCCAAAAATAAAGCAGGCGTCTTCCAGGACCGGGTTTCTTTTAAAACTGCTCTCCTTCGTTATCGGTCAGGAAGATGAGCATGTTGCGGTAAGCTTTCTGGTCGATCTGTAACAAGCGGTCAATCTCATTATATTTACGCCTGATACTGGCCGTTGACACACCATAGGCCCCGGCCAGTTCTTTCTGGGTCAGACCGAGGAAATGAAAGCGATTCAGGCAGTATTCCAAGCCGGCCGCCCAGGTCTGCGGCTTGTCGATCCGGGGTACCTGCGGGTAGCTGTGATTGATAAAATCAAGCCAGATCGCTTCTGCGTCTTCATAGAACTCGTCACTGTAGTAGGCACTGCGGCGCATATTGGCCAAGGTGCATTCGATCACCTGCTGCCACTCCGCCTGCCATACCGGCGCCGGAGGGGGGTAATTCTGCAAGTCTACCTCCTTGATAGTGCCCCCGGTAAAAACCCGGTAGGGCCCGAGCGGGGCCCGCCTCTTCAGTTCTAGCAAGGCTACCTGGCGCAGCCTTTCTTTAACCCAGGGATTGGTTATGAAGTCGGCCAAAAGTTTTCGGGCCTCCTCACAATCACTTTGCCCCAAAAGGCGTATAATTGCTTCTTTGATAATATCACTGCCCTGGTAAAGTCCCCGCTGCAGCGCCCGGCGAAATTCCTCTTCTCCCAAAAGGCGCTCTTTAAAACGGACGTTGCTTATGTCTCCGATCAGGCCTAAAAGCGCTTCGTTTTCCCCGGCATCCAGGCTAAGATCACCGGTGGCAAGTTCCTCATCGTCTTCTTCCATGGCCAGCAGTATATCTTCGGCTTCATCGGCCATTTCCCCTTCGGGGGAGACATGCAGGTACTGCAGCAGGCAGCGCTTCGCCTCGGCCAGTTCTTCCATTAACCCATGGTTAACCGCCATAAAGAAATAGCATTCGGGAAGCTCTGCCTCCATATTTTGGACGATGTGTTTAAAGATATGGTTGGCCTCTTTTAACCGGCTGGTCTTACTGAGCAGGCAGGCCAAGTTGTAGTGGTTCAAAGGGTTTGCCGGTTCGATTTCGATCGCTTTCTGTAAAAACAGCAGGGCCTTGGAAAGCTTGTTTTTGTTGTTGTAATAGGCACCCATCCGGGTGTAGTAAAGCGCATCCTGGATAAAGGGGATTACTTTTAGGCTGCGCTCACTGGTCTTGATAATTCCTTTCGGCCGGTCGGCTCTTCCCACTATTTTCCACCGTCACTCTCCTGAGGTTGGTTAATACATGCTTGCGCCCTGTATTCTGCACAAGTTTATTATTAGATCTGGACCTGGCGCTTAGAATAATTATTTACTGTCCATGTCTAAAAATTAATTTCTCCGGCGCAGGAGCATAATCCTGCCCGGAATTGAAAATGATGAAAAAATGAAGTGCCAATTCGGCGCTGAGAGACGGCAGGTAAAAGACAGGCCCTGTAAAATCTATTCGCTTTCCGGGGTAGGGGGCACAAAGATGCTTCGTTCTAAAAAACGGTCCCAGTCCGCCCAGTCGCCGCTTTCCGGAACGTGCTTGTCCATGAGGATCGCAAACTGGTTCAGACGGGCGCTGAGCAGATCGGCATGGTAAAGGGCGAAAGCGTGGATCGTTTTCGGCACCTCAGGCGAACCCCACTCGCGATTGCCGTGGTGGGCAAGCAGCATATGTTCCAGCTCCAGGCGCAGGCCGGGCGGGAAAGCGGACAAATCGGCCATCTTTCTGTCCAGCATTTCTTTGCCGATACTGATATGGCCGACCAGCTTGCCACGGTCGGTAAATTCAAAGCTTAAACTCTCCTGCCGGTATTCTTCAATCTTGCCGATATCGTGCAAAAGAGCGCCGGTTAACAGCAAATCAAGGCGGATTTTTTCCGGGTAGAGGGCAGCCTGGTGGCGGCAAAAATAGACCACCTCCAGGGTGTGCTCCAGCAAACCGCTGATGTAGTTGTGATGGATAGTCCGCGCTGCCGGCGCTAGGGCAAAACTCCGGGAAAATTCTTCTTCGCCGAAAAATTTTTCGAGAAGGGCTTTTAAGTTATCTTCCTCTATATCTGCTTCGATAACCGCCTTAAGCTCAGCCATCATTTCTTTCGGATCGCGCTTGGAAACCGGCTGAAAAAAGGAACGGTTCACTCTTGCGGGGTCGAGCTTGCGCAGGTCGCTTACTACCACCTGCGGGCCGTGATAATCACCGACCGAACCGCGCACAAAGACCACCTCGTCCTGCTGCACCGCTTCTTCTCCGCGGGGCGGATCCCACATTACCGCCTTGACCCGGCCGCTGACATCACCCAGCATGAGCTTTAAAAAATATTCCCCGGAGCGGTGCGGGGCGGAAAAAGCGGCCCGGTTAACTTCCAGGACCAGGGCCTGGGTTTCCACTTCGTCACCAATCCGCAAATCCTTGATCATCTGTTTTTTCATCAATTTCTCCTGTTCTCTTTTTGTTTACCAACTGCAGCTTCGCTACTAAATTTATCACAAAGCCGGAGCACTGTGAAGGGCAAATCCGAGTCAATATCCGGCCGTAGTATTGAATTGTTCTGAGCAACATGTTATTTTTAAAATGCCGCTTTGTAAAAATATTAAGCAGTAAATGTTAAGGACAACATAATATTTAAACATCAATTATAACTGTACAGATTATAAAACAGGACAAAACCGTGATAATAAAAGGGGGCTGGACCGCTTAAAAGCCTGTGTTTAAAGCCTCTTTCGTCTGGCTCAGGCGCTTTTTGCAACCTTAATTATGAGAAATATCCGGGCCTGGAATACAAGCCTGAACATCATTTCTTAATAAATACATAACATTTCTACACAATTTTATAAAAAACTATTGACAAAACCGGCGGCAGGTGTTAGATTATGTTCCAGCGAGGTGTTTTATGAAAGTCAAGAAATTATATTCACGAAAAGGAGTGATTGACGCGTGAAAAAGAAATTAGCATTTGCATTAGCCGTAGTGTTTGTGCTGTCCATGGCCGTACCGGCTTTTGCATCAGACATGACTCTCAACACAACCTACAAAATGGACGGAACAATTGATCTGGAAAAGCAGGTTGGTCACCTTTGCAACACCGGGGCACAAATGAACCAGACCATCTCCGGTGAAGGCGAAATGGAAAAGACCATGAACACTACCCAGATTGCAGGCAGGGTTACCGTCGACGACAGCCAGGACTTTGTCACTGCTGAAGACGCCGTAGAAAACCTGTCCGTAACCAGCTCGATCAGGCTCTGCGCACCGGCAAAGCATGAGTTGAGCGCAGAAGAAAGAACTTACCTGGACGAGTTTCATCAGGACCATATTCCCGCAGATGCCTGGCAAACAACTTGGGCTGACACCATGGTCCCTGATGCATTAAGGGGATACTGGAACTTGGGCTGGGACAGCTGGGAAGGCGTAGATCTCCGTGACCAGCTAATGGATGCAGCTCCAACTGCCACATGGAGAGCTGCTATTGCTGCCACACCTGATGGTCAATTAGAAGATCTTATTGCAACACATTACAATGCAGCACCGTGGTTGGAACAATTCCTCGTCTACACGACATGGGATTATACCGCACTGACCACCCAGACCTGGGCCGCTTACGTTGAAGCTGAGCCCGGAGAAATGGGTACACTTACCCAGGACTTCGAAGCTGCCTACGGCTGGTATGATGAACAACCAGTTACTGAAACATTCGGCGGCCGCCCCGACCAGTGGGGCTTTGTCGGCGATCCTGACTACGGCTGGGCCATTGCCACAGGCGATGACTATGTTGGAAACTACTTCAACATTGACCAGTTAGCTTACGTTTCCGATGGCGAAGTAAGACGCTTCATCGATATCAGCAGCCCGTTTTCACACGCTTTCGTTCATGAAGACATGAGCGTAGTGGGTATGGCTGAAATCGAAGATGTATTCGCCATGGATAACATTGAGCCCGGAGAAGAAGCAGTACCCGATTGGTGGGACCTGTTCTAAATTAAGTTAAAGTGTTAGTTCACCTCGCTAATGCTTAAAAACAGGGGAGATATTATTTCTCCCCTGTTTTTTTTAATCCCGACGGTAATTTGACAGTAAAATTCTTTCATGCTATAGTTTGTGGGACACAATCTGCTTAAAACAACCGTTAAAAAATGACACATATTAGTCGTAGAAAGGATGTGTTCAAGGAGTGCAAAAAGAGTCTTTTCTTTCGTTTTACCTTGCGTTTGTACTGCTGCTGGCACTGGCGATCCCGGTCTTCGCTGAAGAAGGCCCGCGTTTCAGTCATTCTGCCCGGTACGATATCGACGGAATTATGGATATTACCAAGGAATTCGGTGATCCCTGCACAACCGGAGCTTTTAAACGGCAGACAATTCGGGGCCAGGGTAAATTTACCAAGTCGGAGGATGTTCAGATCGCCCGGCACATCATGTCTTTTGAGGATGAAATGGAATGGAGCACCGCTGATGAAGCAGTTAGCAACCTGCAGGTAACCTCGCGCATCGAGCTGTGCGCACGCCCAATGTCTGCGGCGGCAGACGACTATGCAGCCGAGTATGTCTACGACAATGATTACGAGTTGATAAGAGAAGGTTATGATATCCGGCAAGGGGACATTATCAGTCCCTATCACCCGCTTGTTGTCGAGGGCCTGCTGGGGGTGAGCCCTTTGACCAGGCAGGTCTGGGCCACTGCCGTTTCATCTGAACCGGGACATGAAGGCGCCTACAAGGCTGACTTTATCGCCGCTTACGGACCCGGTCCACATGACGAAGAAGCTTACGGTAAAGGTTACCGGTGGTGGTTTGATGACGATGACATGGGAAGCATCAGTCACGGCGACCGCTACGTGGGCAACTATTTTGAAATAGACCAGTATGTCTTCACCTCCTCCGGTGAAACCAGGCGTTTTTTAAGCATCAGCAGTCCCTTCTCTAATGCCTACATAGAAGAAGACTTATCGGTTACCGGCATGGCTGAAATAACAGATGACTTTAAGATGGATAACCTTGAGCCCGGTATAGATGCAATCACTCTGGCCTGGCATGATCTGTTCTAATAGAGGAACAACTGCTATATTTATAAAATAATACGGTAAGCGTGAATAATAAAAGCCAATTAAAAAGTAATTAAGGCCCAAGGGAATAAGCCCGGGGGCCTTAATTTTTTTCCTGCTGTTTCCTTTCCGGTATGTTCATAGCAGTTGCAACTGGATTTACAACAACACTTTTTTATATCCGCCGCCACTTTTATTGGTAGCTGTAGAACCCGCGGCCGCTCTTGCGGCCCAGGTGGCCGGCACGAACCATCTTTCGAATCAGGGGGCAGACCCGGTACTTAGAGTCTCCGGTCTCTTTGTAGAGCGTATCCTGCACAGCCAAAAGCACATCTATACCGACCAGGTCGGCCAGGGCCAGGGGACCGAGCGGGTGGTTGGCTCCGAGTGTCATTCCTTTATCTATATCTTCAGCGCTGGCTACTCCTTCCAGCAAAACGTAAGCAGCCTCATTGATCATCGGTATCAGGATACGGTTGACCACGAACAAAGGGGCCTCGTTGACGGCAATCGGCTCCTTGCCCATCGCGCGGGAAATATTCATGATCAGCTCAAAAGTGTCTTCCGAAGTAACAGCCCCTTTGGTCACCTCGACCAATTTCATCACCGGAGCCGGGTTGAAAAAATGCATGCCGGCGACCTTATCGGGCCGCCTGGTAGCCAAAGCCATCTCGCTGATGCTAAGACCGGAAGTATTTGAAGCCAGGACAGTGTCCGGAGAACAGATCCGGTCCAAACCCTCAAAGATCTCTTTTTTCACCTCAATATCTTCGACTGCCGCCTCGATAACCAGGTCGGACTTGTCCAGGTCTTCAAGGTTAACCGTGCCGCGGATGCGGCCGACAATTTCTTCAGCTTCCTTTTTACCAATTTTTCCTTTATCGACTGCGCGCTCCAGGTTTTTTTTGATCGCATTCAGCCCGCGCTGGACAAAACTGTCTTCGATATCGCGCATAATTACTGCAAAACCGGCCTGAGCAGCAACCTGGGCAATACCGCTGCCCATGTTTCCGGATCCGACCACGCCGATCACTTTGATATCCATCTTCCTCAACTCCTTTTTCTACATAATACTGATTCATGTTTGCATTAACCTTGCCTTTTCCGGGTATTCGTTTTATAAGAAGCGCCATCCCCGCAATTATTGGCCGCAAGGTTGTTTTGCACGTGCCTTTAAGAATAATTTAAGCCTGCAAGTCACCCTCACTCCATGGACCGTCTACTCCTGGGAAGAAAGGATTAAAATAAAAAACTTTTACCTGCCCTTAAAATCGGGCGGGCGCTTTTCAAGAAAGGCAACAGCCCCTTCTTTTTGGTCTTCAGTATCACACAATGCGGCAAATAGAGCTGATTCGGTCTTCTGCCCTTCTTCGAGAGACTGTTCCAGCCCCTTGTTTACCGCTTGTTTGGCCAGGCGGACAGCAATCGGGCCTGCTTTTAATATCGCGCCGGCAATTTCACGGGCCTTGTCCAGGGAACCGCCGGCCCGGGTAAGGTGATCGGCCAGGCCGATCCGGTACGCTTCGGCGGCATCGATCATGGCACCGGTAAAGATCAGTTCTTTGGCTTTGCCGGTGGCAATGACCCGCGGCAAACGCTGCGTGCCGGCATAACCGGGGAAAATGCCGAGGGTGACCTCGGGCAAGCCGACCCTGGCATTATCGCTGACAACCCGGATATCGCAAGAAAGGGCCAGTTCCAGCCCCCCGCCCAAAGCGAAACCGTTAACGGCGGCAATCACCGGGGCCGGGAAATCGGCAATCTTCTGCAACACCTGCTGTCCGCGGCGGCTTAGTTTTTCTCCGTTGCTGCTGTTGATTTTCGGAAATTCGTTGATATCTGCCCCGGCCACAAATGCTTTTTCGCCGGAACCGGTTAGAATAACCACACCCGCCGATTGATCTTCAGCCAGTTGATCAAAAACACCTTCCAAAGCATCCAGCACCTCATGATTCAGGGCATTAACCGGCGGACGGCTGATGGTAACCACAGCCAGGCGCTCTTCCCGGGTGATTTGCACGAGATCGGACATTTTTAATTCCTCCTTCATAATATACTGGGTCACTTCTTTTTTTCCTTCTCCTGGATGGGAAAATCATTTACCTTCAAAATCATTCTGTAATAATCGATTCCGCTTAGGATTTATTCTCCTTAAAGAAAGAGGGGGAAATAATTAACCTTGAATCGTCGAAAGTTATCACTAATTGCGCTCCAGGATCATGGCCATGCCCATACCACCGCCCACGCAGAGGGTAGCAAGCCCGTATTTATTATTACGCCTGGCCATTTCATGGAGGAGGGTGACAACCAGGCGGGCCCCGGTGCAGCCTACCGGGTGACCGAGACCGATACCGCTGCCGTTTACATTGACCAGATCCCGGTTTAATTCAAGCAGTTTTTCACAGGCCAGGTACTGGGCGGCAAAAGCTTCGTTTAGTTCGATCAATTCCATCTCTTTTAGAGACATTCCCGCCTTCTTCAGCGCTTTCTCTGTAGCCGGCACCGGGCCATAGCCCATCAGGTCCGGTTCTACCCCTGCCCAGGCATAGGAAACGATACGGGCGAGCGGTTTTAAACCTAAAGATTCCGCTTTCCCGGCGCTCATAACTACTACAGCGGCGGCGCCGTCATTTAAACCGGAGGAGTTTCCGGCGGTTACGCTACCTTCCCTGCGAAATACCGGTTTTAATTTGGCCAGGTTTTCCCGGGAAATATCACGGCGCGGATGTTCGTCGGTATCGACAACTGTTTCTCCTTTGCCGGTGCGAACAGTCACCGGCGCTATCTCTTCCCTGAAGCGTCCGTTGTCGATCGCCTCTATTGCCTTAAGGTTGCTGCGGGCGGCAATTTCGTCCTGTTCTTCACGGCTGATCTGGTATTTTTCGGCCAGGCGTTCTGCTGTTTCACCCATCATAATTTTATACACGGGGTCGGTGAGCATTTCCCACAGGGCATCAGTCATTTCGCCGTGCTGCAGCCTCTGGCCCCAGCGGGCTCCTTTAAGCACGTAGGGAGCAGAACTCATCGACTCAACCCCGCCGGCAACTACTATTTCTGCATCACCGAGGATTATTTCCTGGCAGGCGGACGCTATGGACTGCATCGCCGAACTGCACTGGCGCTGGATGGTAAAACCGGTGGTTTGCACAGGAAACCCTGTTTCCAGCGCGATACAGCGGGCAATGTTTGGTTCGTCGCTGCGCTGGCTGCAGTTGCCGAAAATAACTTCTTCGACCTGCTCTTTTTTTAAGCCTCCGGCGCGGCGGACTGCTTCTTCGACAACTGTAGCGCCGAGATGTAAAGCGGAAACGCTGCGGAAAGCCCCGCCGAAGTCGCCGATCGGTGTGCGGGCTGCGCTTACAATTACCGGCTCTTTATGTTTGAGCATGGATCTACCTCCATTTAATCTGGCCTTTAAGATTTTTAAGCTCTTCAGTGTCTCTGCTTTGATCTTTAACCCCGTTTCCAGGGACGAGTATATCGGGACAGAAGGTTATTACAGGACGCCTCCGCTCTTAGAGCGAAACGAACGTCCCTGCCGGGCGCTTCTTAAAAAAGACAGGCCTCAAAAGGCCTGTCGTCGGTGGTTTGCTGCCGTGATTGAGTGGAGATATTGCCCCTGCAGATCTAGTTTATACTTTTGGGCGGGGGTACAACCCGGCCCGTTCTACAATTTCGGGGACAATCTCTTCCCAGGCTATGGCCATGATGTGAACTCCGGCCACTCCCTCGATTTCCTGTAATCGCTGGATGGTTTCGATACATACATTCAGGCCTTCTACCTTTTTCTTTTCTGCTCCTTTAATCCTTTCGATCAGCTGATCGGGAATAGTGATCCCGGACACGTTGTTTTTCATGTACCTGGCCGCTCCCAGGGATTTGATCGGGGTTACGCCGCCTAAAATAGCCACTTTTTTGTGCAGGCCGCGCGCCCGGACCATTTCCATCCACTTTTCGAAACGGTCAAGGTCGAAAATACACTGGGTCTGGATAAAACTCGCCCCGGCATTGATTTTTTTCTCCAGGCGGTCAACGCGGTATTCGAACGGATCGGAAAAGGGATTTTCAACCGCACCGAGATAATAGCTAATCGGCGCCTCGAGTTCATCTCCGCCCATAAAGCGGTTTTCATCACGCATATCCTTCAGGCCCTTGAGCAGCTGCATGGAATCAATATCGTAAACCCCTTTGGAGCTGCCTTCGTTTCCGAAGATCTGGTGATCCCCGGACAGGCAGAGGATGTTTTTCATCCCCAGGGCTTCTGCGCCCAAAACGTCGCTCTGGATACAGATCCGGTTGCGGTCGCGCACAGTAATCTGGATGATCGGTTCCAGGCCCATTTGGACCAGGGTAGCCCCGCAGGCGATGCTGGAAGTGCGCACGATCGCCGTCTGGTTGTCGGTGATATTAAAGGCGTCGACATGGTTTTTCATTTCTTCGGCATGGTGCTTAAGCTGGGTGATATCGGCACTCTTCGGCGGGCCGAGTTCACCGGTGACAACAAAATTTCCGCTGTTAATTACTTTTTCCAGGTTACTCCCCGCGATCAATTCTAACATCCTCCCTTACTGTGGTTCTCGGTCCCCCGTGATGTGATGACGACCAGTCCTTGGGAGGCTGAATCTCGGTCAGGTCGCTAATACGGCCAAAGCTGGCAAGGCGGTCGTGGATCAACTGCCAGGCGCATTCGATATCTTCACTTACCTCACATTTGCCTTCAGCAGATCCACCGCAGGGTCCGTTGAGGATGCTTTTAGCACAGCGGGTAATCGGACAGATACCCATGGTCAGGTGCAGGACACAGTCGCCACAACCAAGGCAGCGTTCCGCCCATACGCCCTGTTCGGTGGGATAACCCATAGAAGTCGTGTTCAGGCCGGGGACTACTCTTAGCGACGGGACATGCTCGATCATGGTCTGAACCCCAACCCCGCAGGCAAGAGAAACTATAAGGTCATAGCTTTTCAGCTTTTCCAAAACCTCGTCTATAAATTCATACTCGCACTGCCTTTCGATCGAAAACACTTCTACCGCACCACTTTGATTTTCTTTCTTGCGGTGGATGCGGAGAAGAGCCGCCGTTTCTTCGGCTTCTTTTTCGCCGCCGGCCATACAAACCCCCACACAGGTATTGCATCCCAGCACACAGATGCGTTCGTAGGGGGCTGCCATAGCCGCTATTTCTTCCAGCGGCTTGCGTTCAGCGATTATCATTTACTCACCTTCCCTTCAGCAATCATGGTCTGCTCACAAATATTGTTTAACGGTTGCGCTGTTTAAACACATCAACGTAGGAATCACAATAGATATCCATATCGAGGATAATCCGCGCTGAAGCTACTGCTGCCATCAGCTCATCGTCACAGGCATCGGCAATTGCTGAATCCAAACCGTTGGCCATAGCCATCACGGCAAAGGTGCGGTTGATCAGCTCGCGGTTCTTGGTTCCCTGGGAAATATTGCTCAAACCGACAGTGGTTTTCGGAGCGGGGTCGGATATGACCTTGATTTCACGCAGGGTGCGCATTACTTCGGGACCGTGATCCTGGGCCACATTACAGGGCAAAACCAGGGGGTCGATGTAGAGCATATCAGGGGTAATTCCAAAAGCATCGGCGGTGGCTACCAGTTCCGCAGCCAGGCCCACCCTTATATCGGCATCTTTAGGGATCCCTTCCTCGTTCATGGCCAGGCAGATCACTTCCGCGCCGTGTTCGGCAGCCATGGCAAAAACGCGCTCCATCTTGGGCATTTCAGCCGGAACGGAGTTAATCATCGCCGGCTGTTTGCAGAGTTTGAGGCCTGCTTCGATAGCATCGTACTTGGTAGAATCGAGGCAGAGCGGCAAATCACTGACCTCCTGGGTAACCTCTACCAGCCATTTCATGGCTTCAACCGGTTCCGCAGAACTGGGCCCGACATTGATATCGAGATAGTGAGCGCCGTTATACTCCTGTTTACGGGCCCATTCCTGGACCGGGGCCGGATCGCGATCTTTAATAGCCCCGCCGATATCTTTAAACATACCGTTAATGCGTTCGCCGATAATAATCATGAGTTTGCCTCCTTTAAATATTAATAACTGTTATCCTTCATCAGGTCATCAATGTTACCCTTAATTACTTTCAGGGCTTCAGGATGGCGCATCACCAGGATGTCGATTCCCGACTGCAGGTAAGCCATGGCGGTAGTCGCTTCCCAGAGGATGCCGCGTTCTTCCTGCTCGCCCCATTCGGGTTGTTCTTCGGTGAGGATATTCGCTTCTTTAACCCGCCATGATTCAAAACCGGCGTTTCCATACATCGGCATGCCCAGCATCTTGTCTCCCTGCAGGGCTCCGTTACGGGCCCGCTCCATAATCGAGTAGGAATATTCGATTCCGTAACCGAGGGCGGCAACCGTCGGATCAATTATAATTCGGGTGGACATAGCCGGGCTCATCTCGGTAATCAGGATATTTAACTGCTTACAAATGTTGATATCGATCGGGGATTGGGCAATTACCACATGGTTGTTAGCCATGCAGGCGCTGGTTACCGCCTTGTAGTTTTCAAGCTCCCCGACGCCCATGACCAGGTTTTCGCCAGCAGCAGCCTCGGCAATCGGAGTGTAAAGGGTATTATCCTTCTCCGCTTTACCGCAGCCGATGACAATTACAGGGACGCTTACCGCTTCGAGAATCTTTTTCACGGTCGCGGCACAGTCTTCGGGAGAGGTATCATTCAAATCAGGATCAGCGCTTTTCAGGCGAACCTGGATCAGGTCGGCCCCGTATTCATCTACACATTTCTTGGCCCAGGCAGCCGGGTCATTATATACATCGCCAAAGTACTGCTCGAAGCAGGGATTCCAATCGGGAACCATATCCCATACTTCAAGGGCTACCACCGGACGGTTGGGGATTTCTCCTTCAAAGTGCAGAAAGGGCAGTGCTGATTCTCCGCCGACAGTGATAGTATGACTGCGGGTCCCGCCCTGGTCCTTGGTGGCGCCGAGGACAACCTCGCCTACTTTACTTCTATACTTTTCTTTTTGAATTTCTACAGCCATTTAAATACTCCTTTCATTAAATGGTTCGTAAAGGGTATGGTAATAAACCCTTACTTTTTGCTGATTTTGTTCGGTGTTGGTGTTTTTTAAAACCCCCACCATGACCCCTCGCTCCTCAAAAGGGAGGAGAATCATTTCCTTCGCTGGAAGTTCGGCGATCCTTTTTAGCCAAAGTTTTCCTTGGCGTACTTAGTTATGCCGGAGGCTTCACGCGGGCCGACCATTACCTCCCAGCCTGATTCCTCCTCCAGGGTTCCCTTAAGCACGGCCACGTGGCCCGGAAGGACCAGCTTGCGGTGCTTGACCTTGTCTTCCAACCCTGCTTTTTTGATTGCTTCGGCAATTGTTTCGGCAGAGAACTTGTTGTCTGCATAAGCGGTGAGCACGGAAATACCGCCGGTATCCACCGACAGGATCCGGCTGGGGATTCGTGAACTTTCCACTTCACCTTCGACAATAAAGTAGGTCAGGGAAAAGTTGGTGGTCACATAGACCGGAGATTCCTCGCCGGCTTCGCCGACTTCATATAAGCCGGCTTCAACAGCAATCGGCTTTTGCGGGTCGGTATAGAGGTTCTGGCGCCAGGATAACAGCGGCAGAAGCTGCTGCTTTTCACAGGCCTTGAGCACGACGACATCGGCATACTTGCTTAAATAGACCCCGGCCTGGATAACCTCTTCACGAGGATCTTCCTTGGTCGTCAGGGCAATGGCCGGATAACCGAAGGGACGGAATTTCTTGCGTACCGCCAGGCGGCGGAACTGGGTCAGGTCTGCCAGCACCTGGCTGGTTTCCCGCGCTCCGCTGTCTAAAACCAGCTCCTTGTATCCGAGGGCGACCACTTTTTCAACCAGCTCGGCAGTGTTATGAAGATCACTGCCTTTTACCACGAGCGGACAGCCCTTGTTTTTGGCCAGTTCAGTCATTTTTTCATAGTTGTCCCCCGTAGCAGCATGGATAAGGGGCTTGCGGTCGGCAACTACTTCGAGGGCCCCCTCGATAACTGCCGGATCTTCGGCCATCAGGACCATGGCTTTTTCAGTTTTTCCCGCCACTGCCTCGACAGTTGCCTTGAATTTGCCGGCATCGCCGGAATCGCATTTTACAGCTACCATGTCGGTTACATAGTGCATACCGACCCGGTCAAATTCCAGGTCGTTAAAAGCTTCTGCTTTAGCCGCAGAATCTTCAGTGTCGCTGATTAAAACAGCAACTCCGGTTGGATGGAAAAAGCGCTTGTCATGACGGAACAACTCTGTTTCCTCACCCAACTCTACAACATGATCTCCTGTCCCAACCGTAACCTTTTTGATCGGCGGTGCGGCAGCGGAATCAAGGGCTTCCTTAGCCTCATCAGTAACATATGGGCAGGCCGATAATTCGGCCTTGCCGCTGGCAAGGGCCATAGCGAAAGCCAGGCAGGTCGGTGAACCGCATTCTTTGCAATTTGTTTTCGGTAAATGCTTATAGATTTCTAAACCGGTTAAACCCATTAATACTCTACTCCTTTCTTGTCTTCATATAAGCTGAGCGGAAAAAGCTTCGGTTTCATCGTCATCTCCACCGAAGCTTTTCTCCTTTTCTTATTACATCAGCGGATCCATGGAGAGGGCCGGGTGGCCCTTTTCTTCAAGGAAGGGCAGGATTTCATCCGCTGTGCTACCGACAGTTTCATCGGCGATCTTGTCGACGAAATCAGAGCCAAGACCTTCTTCTTCGGCTCTCTTGCGCAGTTCGTCACCGAGCGATTCTTTGAGCTCTTTCGGCGCCCAGACCAGGCGGGCCAGTCCGCCGTCGGCGCTGATGAACTTGCGGCTCAAGACGTACGCCCGGCCGTGGCCCATAAACCCGGGAGTCTGTACCCCGCCGCCGACAGAGCCGGCCAGGGTGGAAAAAGTCATTCCCACCGGGGTGTCTCCACCATACTCGCGGGTGGTAATCATTACCCCGTTCGCTTCGGGCAGAATAGCCATGATACATTCGAAACAACCGCAGGAAGTCATTGGACGATCCATGAAGCTGTACATCGAGCACTCTTCAATCATCCGGTTGGTATTCTGGTAGACGTACTCATTGACCGAGTCCCAGATCCCTTTTTCCTCGTCCTGCAATCCTTCTTTCTTTATCGGGCGGTTCGGACCGGTCGGGTCAATCTCGTAAGCCGCCTTACCGTCCAGCCAGCTTACTGCGCCGCACAGCCCGAGTCGTTCGGGAGTGACCACGCAGCAGTGGTTGGGGGCAAAAGACTGGCAGAGAATGCAGGAGTAGAATTCATCCACTGATTCGTCAGTAAGGCCTTTTAAACGCTCGTCGCGGGCAGTATAGAATTCCCTGGCCCGTTGTATTTCCTCTTCCACCTTATCGGCATCGGTGATCAGGGTCACCTGCACGCGGTCAACGATGGAGGGAAACTCGTCTTTGAACTTGGCGACGAGCAGTTCGCCGTAATCCCTGATCTTGAAGCCCTTGGCGGCGGCATCCTTGCTGATGCGCATCCAGATCGTATCACGCTGGGCCATGTGCCACAGACCTTCACCATAGTTAATCAGGTAATGCAGACGGCGCTCAAGGACACTCTCGAAGTCTTCCTGCATCTTACGGCCAAATATTTTAACTACCAGGCCAAACGGCAGGGCGCTACCTTCTTCGACATCGTCGAGCTCGGGCCCGATCACCTCGATCTTCCCGTCCTCAATTTCATCTTCACCGACCATCTCCACCAGCTCGAAAGCGGTGGTTTTACTGCCTCCAAACTCGACCCGCATGTCCCCTTTACGGATTACCTCGCCTTCAAAAGCGGGGCCGACAGTGATCGGGATGGGGATATCGAGGATTTTCAGCTTAATGCCGCGAATTTCCATCGCCACCTGCAACATATCCTCGTAATTGGGATGCGATACGTACCAGTTGGGAACCTGCTCATCTTCGGGCAACTCCTGGTCGGTAATTACCGGAAAACCGAGGAAAATCGCCGCAAAATGGGCCGCTACCTGCACTTCGTCTATTTCGCCGAGCTGCAGGACAAAAGCCCGCACCCTTCTGCGCTGGTAATCGCGGGTATTTTCGCGCTCTCCGGGCGGAATACCGCCGAAAGCAATACCGGCACGCAGGGCGTAGTTTACAGCATGGATAACCTGGGTAAAGTTACCGATCGGAAAAGCGATAAAGTCAATTCCGAGCTTACACCCGGCCTCGATGGCCTGTTCAACAACCTGGTTGCAGAGAAAGATCATAAAACCCTTACTCTGCAGGTCCATGACCAGCTTGCCGACATCTTCGCTTGACTTGCCTTTACCCATGATCACCGCCTGGCCGGGGATAGTCCAGTCAACCAGAAGAATGCCGTAACGGCGGACCACAGGGTCGCCGAGGAACCCGGTCCAGGGCTCCACGTGCGGCCTTACGCCGTCTAAGTAACGCAGGGCTTCAATTATTTCAGCCGAGTAAGCGGCTGCTTCCCCGCAGAGACGGGCATTGTGGAAGTTTAACTCCTCGCTGATCTGGTTGCGCATGCGGTTAAGAATCGGGGGCAGATCGCCCAATTTTTCGACCGCTTCACCACTCAAAGCCCGGATCACCGGCAGGTAATAGCCGGTATCGGGATAGCCGACCGGCTTGTCTGGGCCGTGATTTTTTATCGCCTGGTTCAGCAATATCTCCGCATAACTGGTAGCGATAACCGCTCCATCATATGCTTTTTCAAATAGTTTCACCGGCGGATTTGATTCATCAACTGCGCCGTCAAATATCTCATCAAATGATCCTTCCCAGTCGCGGGACAGAACACCTTCACTCATTATTCGTGCCTCCTTTTTAGCAATATCCTTACCATCCGGCGGATAATTCAGTTTCGAATTTTTCAGCAGTTTCTTTGTGCACTTTCAGTTTCCATGTCCGCTCGTCCAGCGCCCCGAGGATCTTTTCAGCCGCTTTTTCCGGGTCTTCCTCCCAGATAAAATAGCCGCCGTAGACGTCTTCGGCAATCTGTAAGGCGATACCGTCAACCAGGGCGCTGCCGGTTACCTCGGGCACAACCCCCACATGGGTCGGGACACCAAGGGTAACACACCAGCTGCCAATGGAAACGGCTTTTTCACTCATTGCTTCCGGAGCAGAAGCGACGAAGGGAACCTTCGGAACATCAACGCCCCACTGGCGGGCAAGAGCAGTAGTCAGGTCATAGGCCCGGGAGTTATCCACACAGGAGCCCATATGAAAGACCAGGGGCAGATCTTCTTTAAGTTTGTCTTTATTGGCCTCGTTAAGGGTCTTGTAAAATGCTTTCAGACCTTCACCGGCATATTCTTCCACCGCTTCGGCATTCATAAGCCCGAGCTTGGCGGCGGTGCCGGCGGCACAGCCGGTGGCGACAATTAAGACATTGTTTTTTGCCAGTTCTTTAATCAGGTAGGCGCCGCTCGCATCATGCGGCACACGCAGGTTGTTACAACCGGCAAAAAGCACTACCCCGCGAAGCTGCCCGGAATCGACCGCGTCGGTAATTACCTTGATCGGTTCTTCCGGATTGACAGCTCCAAGCACTTCTTCCATCGCTTCCATGCTGAAGCCGGCAGTTAGTTTATGCTTGATCTCTGGAATGTCAACTTCCTTGTCCTTGCGCTCTTTGAAAGCCTCAATGGCCAGGGTGACCACTTCGCGGGCTTTCTCCACAGCGCGAGCTTCGGTAAATTCCACATGGTAGGATCCCGGAATTTTGGAGTGGGACATGGTGGTAACGACCCGAGTGTGGTAACAATCCGCCACGGCTTTCACCCCGGGCATAATACACTGCACATCCACAACCATCAGGTCGACAGCGCCGGTCATAATTGGCAGTTCCTGGGATAGGAAGTTGGTCAGCACCGGCACTCCCTGACGCATCAGCACCTCGTTACCGGTACAGCAAATACCCATGCACTTTACCCCTTTAGCCCCGGCCGCTTCTGCTTCTGATTTCATTTCGCGGGCCTGGCGGACAATCATCTCGCTTAATAGGGGGTTATGACCGTGCACGGCGATATTAACCATGTCAGGATCGATCACCCCGAAGTTTGCCTCGGTGGTCACCGGTTTCGGCGTGCCAAAAAGGATGTCGGAAAGGTCGGTGGCAATGTGCATACCGATATAATCAGCCAGGGAAGTCTTCAGTCCCTGGAAAATCAGGTTAACCGGATCGTGGTCTACACCCATATGGGTCGAACCCATTATCTCGGATATAGAAGTATGGACACTGCGCGGCTGGATGTTGCAGTCGGTGAAGACTTTCATTCTTTCCGGCACGACCGTTGTTTCCAACCATTTGCACGGTTCCTCGTTAATCTTGGTGAAGTCGGATTCGGCATGAGTAAGGACTTCTTTTAAGAGCTCCTTATCATCTTTACCGTCAGCGGAGAGGCCGAGTCTGTCAGCCACCCGGTGCAGTTTTTCCGGGTCTTCAATTGAATAATCAGGGGCTTTACCTTCGAGTAATTCATGAATGGTATAGATCATATGCCGGCTGTGGTCGGCGTGAGCGCCGCAGCCGCCGGCAATGGCCCTTATCAGGTTGCGGGCGACAATGGTATAACCGTGAGCGCCGCAAACACCTTTCGATGACTTCTTGGTAATCCGGCAGGGCCCCTGCAGGCAAATCCGGCAGCAAACCCCGGTCCGCCCAAAGTTACACTGGGGCTGCATATTTACATAACGCTCATATGCAGTCTCAACCTGGCCGTTAGCGCTGTTCGTATCGATCACAGACAGCGCTGCCGGATCTATCGTCCTTCTGTTGTCAATTTTTTTCTTTCCTTCGGACATTATCTGGTTTAACCTCCTTGTAGGTTTGTAAGATAAGAATGTTGCTCATTCAATAAATCTAAACTGTCCCCTTGAAATTTATTTCACTTTAATAAACGCTAAATAACAACCGGTAATGTGAATAATCACCTCCTGCAAGCTTGTTCATAAATTTTTTCCAAGCCGGGCACAAGATCGCCCAATTCAGAGACCAGTGGCTGCCCAAGGCGGGCTCTTTCCAAAATCTGATCTGAAAAAGCGATCATGCCGGCAAAACGTTCCGGCGGGAGTGAAGCTTGGAGATAAGCGCGGTCTTCGTCACTGCGGATCTTGTTACCAACAAACAATACCTGCTCGATCTCCAGGTCACAGGCGAGCCGATCCACGGCCAGGGCTGTGCTTACACCCGCCCGTGTCGGTTCGACCACCACCAGCATCATTTTAATCCCGCGGGCAGTACCGCGGGTGAGGTGCTCGATGCCGGCGCTCATATCAAGAACGACCGCTTCGCTTCGATCGAGCAGCATGGTGGTAAGTACAGCGTTTAAAAACGAATTCTCCTTACAGTAACAGGCGGAGCCTCCCTGTTTAATAGCCCCCATTTTAAGAAAACGAAGCAGGCCGTCCTGCAGGGTATAGTTCTCGAGGACATCATCCACATCAGGGTTAAGATCAACCAGGGTTCCGCCCCCAAAATTTTTAGCGCTTATTACATCCTGCAGTTCAACCAGGGGACGCAAACTATCCAATTTATCCGGATCGAGGCCCAAAACAAGCCCCAGGTTGGCGTCCGGGTCGGCATCGACTGCAAATACCGGCTTCTTATGAAGAGTAAAACAGCGTACCAACTGGGCGGAAACGGTTGATTTGCCAGCTCCGCCCTTGCCGGATACAGCGATTTTCAAATATGACACTCCTTAACAGGGCAAAAAAATAAACCCCTGTACATTTTACTTACTTTACTTGTTATCTTCGACAATACCGGGCAAAATCCTTTGCCAAACTTAAAGTTGGTACTTTCATAATATTTATACAACAAGGGAGCACGGTCACCCGTGCTCCCTATTGATTTACTTTTTCTGAAAGGAAAAGCTTTCTTCGTCATCTATATCTACTTCAACCGTATCACCGGGGGCTATTTTGCCCTGAAGCAGCTCTTCTGAAATGCCGTCTTCGAGGCGGCGCTGGATTACACGCCTGAGCGGCCGCGCTCCGAAGCTGGGATCGAATCCTTCTTTGAGCAGCATCCCTTTTACATCATCGGAAACCTCAACCTGGAGACTGTATTCTTGAATTCTCTTGTTTAACTCATCGAGCATCATATCGACAATTTGCCTTATATGCTCTTCGCTTAAAGAGTGAAAAACGATCTGGTCGTCAACCCGGTTTAAGAACTCGGGGCGGAAGGTTCGCTTCAGCTCATCCATGATCCGCTCTTTCATTTGTTCATAATCGGATTCTTCACTCGAGGCCCCGAAACCGACTGCTGCTTTCTTCAGGAATGTGGCGCCGACATTTGAGGTCATTATAATCACCGTGTTCCGGAAATCGACCGTGCGCCCTTTACCATCGGTCAAACGCCCATCTTCCAGTATCTGCAACAGGATGTTAAATACATCCGGATGGGCCTTTTCTATTTCGTCAAGTAAAATGACCGAGTATGGGTTGCGTCGTACTTTCTCTGTCAGTTGCCCCCCTTCTTCATAACCTATATAGCCCGGTGGCGCCCCGATCAAGCGAGCTGTAGTATGTTTCTCCATATATTCGGACATATCTAGGCGAATAATCGCGTTTTCATCCCCAAATAGCGCTTCGGCCAGGGCACGGCCCAATTCGGTCTTACCCACACCGGTCGGTCCGAGGAAAATAAAGGAACCGATCGGGCGCTTGGGGTCTTTCAAGCCTGCCCGGGCGCGGCGTACAGCTCGCGCTACTGATTGCACCGCTTCATCCTGGCCAATTACCCGCCGGTGCAGGGTTTCTTCCAGGTTCATCAAGCGGGCCGATTCTTCTTCAGCCAGACGTTTTACAGGCACACCGGTCCAGCTGGAAACGATATAGGCGACGTCATCTTCGCCGACCTGGGACATGTCGGAAGCACCGACCTGTTTTTCCCATTCTTTCTTTTGGTCATCCAGCTCTTCTTTAAGTTTGTGCTCATCATCGCGCAGCTTGGCCGCCTTTTCAAATTCCTGGTTGCGCACCGAAGCTTCTTTTTCCGTGCGCAAGTTGGTTAGCTTGTCTTCCACCTCTTTTAAATCCGGCGGCGCAGTGTAGTTGCGGATACGCACCCGGGAAGCAGCTTCATCGATTAAATCAATAGCTTTGTCAGGCAGGTAGCGATCGGAAATGTAGCGATCGCCCAGTTTTACCGCCGCTTCAAGCGCTTCGTCGGTAATTTTCACTTTATGGTGGGCCTCGTAGCGATCACGCAGCCCCTTTAGTATTTCGACACTTTCGTCACAGCTGGGCTCACCGACGATAATCGGCTGGAACCTCCGTTCCAGGGCCGGGTCTTTTTCAATATGTTTGCGGTATTCATCCATAGTCGTTGCCCCGATACACTGCAGCTCACCACGAGCCAGGGCCGGCTTGAGAATGTTCGATGCGTCGATGGCCCCTTCAGCAGCTCCGGCCCCGATCAGGGTATGCAGCTCATCGATGAAAACCAGGACGTTACCGGCCTGTCGCAGTTCATTCATCAGTTTACGCAGGCGCTCTTCAAATTCGCCACGGTACTTGGTGCCGGCGACAACGGCGGCCAGTTCAATAGTTACCACCCGCTTGTCGCGAAGGATTTCAGGCACCTTGCCCTCGATAATGTGATAGGCCAACCCTTCGGCGATTGCTGTTTTACCAACACCGGGTTCGCCGATCAGGCAGGGGTTGTTCTTGGTCCGCCTGCTCAGGATCTGGACCACCCGTTCTATCTCTTTTTCCCGGCCGATAACCGGGTCAAGCTTTCCATCCCGGGCCAGCTGGGTCAGGTCACGACCGAAAGTGTCGACGGTGGGAGTTTGGGTCCCGCCCGCTTTCTCGCCTTCAGGCACTTTTCCGACGCCTTCTTCACCGCCCAGGAGCTGGATTACTTCTTTGCGGGCCTTTTTTAAGTCGATCCCCAGGTTGGAAAGGACCTGAGCGGCAATACCTTCTCCTTCCCGGACCAATCCAAGCATCAAGTGCTCGGTGCCGACGTAATTATGACCTAGATTTTGACTCTCCTCGATGGCCAGCTCAACAACCCTCTTAGCACGCGGCGTATAGGTGATGCCCTGCTGGATAATCTTGTCACCTTTCGGAGCTATCCTCTCTACCTCCTGGCGAACGCGGTTCAAGTCAACGGCCATGTTTTGCAATGCTCGGGCGGCAATTCCTGAACCTTCCCGAGCCAGGCCCAAAAGCAGGTGCTCTGTTCCGATAAAATTGTGGTTTAAACGCTTGGCCTCTTCCTGGGCCAAAACCAAAACCTGCTGTGCTCTTTCTGTAAACCTACCAAACATGAACATAATGTTCACCTCTTTTTTCTTTTATCAGTTATTCTGCTCCTGGAATCGCTCCAGGGCTTGTTTGATCTGGAACGGTCGTTCCAGCTTTCTTTCATCATGTTCCAATTCTCTCCCGGCCAGTAACTGTAAACAGCCGGGTCGAATCAGGACCAGGAGTTCATTAAGCAATCTGTGATTGACTTCCCTGACCAGGCCTAAATCGTAGCCCAGGCGCAAATCTGAAATCAGCTGGATCGCTTCCTGCGAACCAAGTAACTGGGCATATTTTAAAACCCCCAGGGCACGCCAGGCTTTATCGGCCAGTTCGGCCCTTTTCTTATCGAGCAAAACCTGTCTTGCGTTTTGTTCCTGTTCAATCACCTGGCACATTACACTGCCCAGATTGCCTATGATCTCTTCCTCGGTGTGGCCCAGTGTTACCTGGTTGGAAACCTGGGCCAGGTTGCCAATAATTTCGGTCCCTTCACCGTACAGGCCGCGGACAGTCAGGCCGACCCGGGAAAGAGCTCCCAGGAAGCGATTAATCTGCCCGGTCATAATCAAAGCCGGCAGGTGAAGCATAACCGAAGCTCGCAAACCAGTTCCGACATTGGTCGGGCAGGCGGTAAGATAGCCGTAATGTTCATCAAAAACGTAATCAAGCTTGCTCTCGATCAGGTCATCGTAGTAACCGATATCCCGCCAGGCTTCTTCAAGCCGCAGGCCGGGTAATATAGACTGAATACGCAGGTGATCTTCTTCGTTGATCATAATGCCGACCGCTTCATCGGCGCGCATTAGCAGTGCCCCGTTACTTGAGTCATTGGCCAGAAAGGGGCTGATCAGGTGCTTTTCGACCAGGGCCTGCTTCTCCAAAGCAGAAATATCTTGCATAGGCAGGTAAATAAAATCTGTAAATTTATCCTTGCCTGCTGTTATATCCCTAACCTTTTCCAACACCGCTACGGTTTCCTGTGCTGAAGCCAGGCAGGAAAACGGATAATCCTTAATATTCCGGGCGGCCCGCACCCGGGAGCTGATCACTATTTCTGCTTCCGGGCCGCCGCCTTCCATCCAGCGGCTCAAGCTGTATTGAACTTGTTTCAATCTTGATCACCTTTTTCCGGGTCATCCTCTTCTGTTAGTTCTTTTGGTTCGCCTAATTGCATTTTATTTTCATGCATTTCATCATTTTGCAGATCACTTTTCATAGCCTGTATCCTGTCACGTAACCTGGCCGCTTCTTCAAATTCTTCATTCTGCACCTTTATCCGCAGTTGCTCTTTTAATTGATCCAGTTCGCGTAAATATTTGACCCTGTGCCGGGCACGGACAGGCATTTTTCCAGTATGCAACGAACTGGCATGGATGCGCCGCAAAATTGGTTTCAGGCTCTTTTCAAAAGCCGTAAAACATTCCCCGCAACCAAGCCGTCCAATTTGGCTAAACTGGGCGAAAGAAAGACCGCAGGCCGGGCACTGTGTTTTTGCAGAAAGCATCGTCTCCCTACTGCCCAGCACTCCCTGGTCAAGCATGCTCGTAAACAGCTTGTGCAGGGAAAACTGGGGCTCGAACGAAAAATCAAGTTCCTCTTTTTGCCGGGCACATTGCTCACATAAAAATTCCTCGGTCTGCTTGCCGTCCACACTTTTAATAATATGGATGTTTGCTTCGTTTGTCCGGCACTCCTGACAGAGCATCATTTACACTCCCTGCACATCTTGCTCACTATCCTATAATAACTGACGTTCTTAATAACCTACCTTCAGCAATTCCTCCATGGCTTCACTGAACAGCTTATGCTGCAGTTTTCTAACCTGCTCTCTGCTCATACCGTATGAATCATAAACCCTGTCGCGTATGACAGCCTCAAGCAGGCGGGCTTCTCGCATAGAGATTATTTTTTCTTCATGCATCCGCTTTAACAACTGCCTTGTTTTGGCCGGCTCGAAAACCCTGCCGTTAATACTGTTAATCACTTCCCGCCAGGGCTGAACATGCCCCTGATGGATACGGTAAATGCGAATCCACCCTCCACCCCCACGGCGGCTTTCAACAAGGTAACCTCTTTCTAAAGAAAAACGCCGTTCGAGGACGTAATTGATCTGAGAAGGAACACAGGCAAACTTGCTCGCCAATTCACGGCGCTGTATTTCGATATAACGTTCTGTGCTCAAGGCCAAAAGCTTTTTTATGTATTCTTCGATACAATCTGTTAGGTTTGGCATATTTGTTTGACCTTCCCACGACAATTATATCTGACCTTCTCTGACCATAATAATAACCTGCTTTGCATTAGCAGGCAAGTGTTATAAAAAGGCCGGGCGGTTTCCTTGAGCGTATTTTCAGTATTTTTACTGTAAATGCTTCTTTTACTGGCAATTTACGTCGTTTTTGGTACTTATGTGATCTCAGAGATAATCGCCTGAAAGACCTTGCATGTCAACCACTTCACCCTGCCAGCGCACTTCAATAACCCCTTTAAGGTTGTAAAGCCGGCTGAACAAGCCTTTAAGGTTAGCATCCAGGGGCACTTCAACCAAAAATTCAATATCGATCAGTTCTTCCCCGGTTGCTTCGTGCTGTTCAGGAGTATTCAAGTCACTTTTACGGATATTGATCATCATCGCTCCGAGGGTAGCGGCGATACGGCCCAGCAGACCGGGCTGATCAACCGCCCTGACCTGCAGGCTTTTCAGGCGGCGCCGGAAAAAATATTTCTTCTCGAAACCTCTCAGCATAAGCAGGCTGGCCAAAACAAAAACTGTGGTGACAACCGCCCCCAGGTAAAAACCGATACCCACAGCAAGCCCGACCCCGGAGACCACCCAGATCGTAGCGGCAGTGGTCAAACCGCGGATACTACCCCGCTGCTGCAGGATCGTCCCGGCACCGATAAAACCGATCCCGGTAACGACCCCGGCGGCTATTCTTCCGGGATCTACTTCGAAACCTTCCCCAATCTGGCCGGTAAAACCGTAGGCAGAAACCATCATGATTAAAGCCGAGCCGGAACAGACCAGTATATGGGTCCTGAAACCGGCCGGGCGGTTATGGCTTTCCCGTTCAAAACCGATCAAGCCCCCGAGAATTATGGTTAAAAACAATCTTACCAATACTTCCCAGTATTCTATGGTCACAGATAAAGCCTCCTCAGGCAAAAACGAACTGGGCTGCCGCGGTGGCCGCAATCGCCCCGTCTGCAGCAGCAGTGATCACCTGGCGCAGATACTTTTGGCGAATATCTCCGGCAGCGTAAACACCGGGCAGAGAGGTTTCCATCTTTTCATTGGTAACAATAAACCCATTATTACCAACATCGATTACTTCCTTTTCCAGGTAAGGAGCGTTGGCGGTGCGGCCGGCATAGATAAAAACCCCGTCCACATCGAGGAAACGATCCGCTCCATCCTGCTTGATCCGCAAGCCGCTGACCTTGTCTTCACCTTCTATTTTACTGACCGTAGTGTTAAAGAGAACTTCTACCCCGGGCAAACTGAGCACTTTGTCCTGCAGGCTTTTAACCCCGCGAAACTGGTCACGCCGGTGAATCAGGTAAATTTTTGAAGCAAAACGGTCCAAATAAACCGTCTCTTCGAGGGCGGCATTTCCGCCGCCGACTACGGCCACTTCCCTGTCCCGGAAAAAGGCGGCATCACAGGTGGCGCAGTAAGACACGCCGCGGCCAAGTAATTCTTTTTCACCTTCCGCTCCAAGCAGGTTCGGTTCAGTTCCGGTGGCAATTAAAACCGTTTTGCTTTCGTATTCTCCGCCGGAAGTGCTCACTCTTTTAATTTCACTATTAAGGGAAGCTTTTTCAATCTCAGCAGTCTGTACAGGAATATTAAAATTAGCTGTCTGCTGTTGTAAAAACATCCCGAACTCGGCCCCGGAAACCCCTTCCGGAAAAGCCGGGAAATTATCCAATCGGTCAGTGGAAACTATTTCACCGCCGAGCATCATCTTTTCCAGGATCACTACCGATAAACCAGCCCGGACAGCGTAAAGCGCCGCGGTAACCCCGGCCGGTCCACCGCCGAGTACAACCAGATCATAAAACTGCTTTTCACCCATCATGTAAGCCTCCCAATACAAATTCCGTTTTTCGCTGCAATAAGTTTATTATGATTGATTCGCTGCACTGTGTCAATTTAATGATTGGATTCTCATAAAACCATACAAGTTCACTTAAAAGGGCTTTTGGTTAATAGATCTGACCGCTTAAAAACTTGAATATCCATAGGCGGATTATGATATAATAAGGTAACAGTCATACTTAGGTATGCTGAGACTGAATAAGGAGGCATTAGGAGATGAGAGAACAAGTTGAAAAAGCCCTTGATAAAATCCGTCCGGCCCTGCAGCGGGACGGAGGCGATGTTGAACTGGTCGAAGTGGGCGACGATGGTACAGTCAAGGTAAGGCTTACCGGAGCCTGCGGAGGCTGCCCGATGTCGACAATTACCCTCAAGCAGGGTATTGAAAAGGTATTGATGCAAGAAGTGTCATCAGTAAAAGAAGTAGTCGCCGTTTAATCAAATGAAATTCAAAAAAACCCGGGGCAACCCGGGTTTTTTATTTAAGTGCGCCCGGGCATGGGCGTTAACTTGGCGGTGAAAGTCCGCTGCGGGCTTGGCAGTGGGAACCACTGGCTGATGTCAAGGGTCTCTGCCGCGAGGCGGAATTTGAAGGAAGCCTAAGGCAAAATCCTGGCCCGATGAACAAGAACCGCATACAAGGCTGAACAGGGGGCGACGGCCGCCCTCTGTCACGACTCCGGAAGTTATTTGCCTTGTAACTGGTGCTGCGGTCCACTTAAATTTACGAGGTTAATGGAAAATATAGCGCACCTTTAGTCCTCGAAGTGATAACAAGCGAAACAACAACTTGGCATTATGGTGGAAATTTAACCAGCTGGAATATTAACTGCCAACTCGCTGCTGCTAGTGCCAAGGTAAATTTAAAAGACTGTATCCGTTTAGAGGTTAGAATCGAAGTGGTGAATAAAACCCAGCTATTAAGTTAATCTTAGCCCTGATGATTAATTACTGCTGATAAAAACTTTGAGATCACTTTTTAACCGATCATTTTGTTATTGACAGAAACGCTTGGATTTTAAAGGAGGGCCGGTCAATTGACCGAAATTTATCTTGACAACAGTGCAACTACCCGTCCATATCCAGAAGTAATTGCGCATGTCAGCAGGGTCCAGGGAGAGATATATGGAAACCCTTCTTCGATGCATGAAAAAGGTGTGGAAGCAGAAAAACAAATCAAAGAAGCCCGCTGGCGGATCGCTTCTTTTTTTAGCGACCGTGAAGATGAAATCATATTTACCTCCGGCGGAACCGAAGCTAACAACCTGGCTATCAAGGGCGCAGCAAAGCGCAACCGCAATAAGGGCAACCACCTGGTTACCAGCCTGGTGGAGCATCCCTCAGTTTTAAACTGTTTTCGTTACCTGGAAGAATATGAGGGCTTCAGGGTAACTTATCTTCCAGTTGACCAACAAGGACTAATCGACCCGGAACAGTTAAAAAAACTGGTCGATAAAAACACGATCCTGGTCAGTATTATGCATGTTAACAATGAAATTGGAACGGTCCAGCCCCTGAAAGAAATCGGTTCTCTGATCAAAAAGCAAAACCCTTCGGTCTTGTTTCATGTTGATGCCGTGCAATCCTTTGCCAGGCTACCCCTGAAGACTAATGAATGGCAGGCAGATATGCTCAGTTGCAGCGCTCATAAGGTACACGGGCCCAGGGGAAGCGGCTGCCTCTGGGTCCGTAAAGGGACCTTGCTGCAGCCCCTTATGCACGGTGGAGGACAGGAAAAAGAACTGCGCCCGGGAACAGAAAACGTCCCTGCTATCGCCGGCTTCGGGTTGGCTGCCCGGCTGACCGGAGAAAACCAACATCAAAAGGCTGCTGCCCTGGGCAATTTAAAGCTGTCTTTTTACCGGACACTACAGCAAAAAGGAATCGATTTTTACGTTAACGGGCCTCCGGTGGAAGAAAGTGCTGTGCATATTATTAACCTTTCCTTTTCAGGGCTGCCATCTGAAGTGCTTTTGCATTCCCTGGAAGAACGCGGTATCTACGTTTCAGCCGGTTCAGCCTGTCACTCCCGTAAACCTGAACCGAGCCACATCCTGCAAGCTCTTGATTTAGACCGGGATCGGCTTGAAAGCGCCCTGCGCTTCAGCTTTTCCTGCTATAATAATGAACAGGAAGTTGAATATGCCGCCGCTCAAACCGCAGAAGTAGTTAGAGAGCTGAGAGCAATTATCAGATAGCAATTATTTTTGGGAGGAAGTCCATGCCGGCAAAAATTATGGTCCGCTACGGTGAGATTGCCCTGAAAGGGAAAAACCGCGGGCAGTTTGAACAACAGCTCCAGCGCAACCTGAATTCAGCGCTCAAAGATTTCCCGGCCACGGTAAAAAGACTGCACGGTCGTTTTATGGTCAGTGGCCCGGAAGAACAACGGGAAACAATGCAACAACGACTGAGCAAGGTCTTCGGGGTTGTATCGCTCAGCCCGGTAAAAGAAGCCGGCCTTGATTTGGAAGAGATTAAGCAACTTGCTCTTGAAATGGTTGGCAACATGCCTCCTGAAAGAAATAAGTTCAGAATTAAAACCCGCCGGGCCAATAAAGATTTTCCCCATCCTTCACCCGAAATAAACCAGTTGCTCGGTTCTTACCTGCAACAGCATTTTCCAAGACTGGTTGTCGATTTAAAACAGCCCTCATTTATACTTTCGGTGGAAATCGGTTATGACAAAGCTTACCTCTACTTAGAGCGAATAGCCGGCCCGGGAGGCCTGCCGGTAGGCATTACCGGACGGGGACTACTACTCCTTTCCGGAGGGATCGACAGCCCGGTAGCGGGTTGGCTGGCCATGAAGCGAGGACTGGCTCTGGAGGCAATTCATTTTCACAGTTATCCTTTTACCAGCAGGCGCTCCCAGGAAAAAGCAGTTGACCTGTGCCGCAAGCTGGCCCTTAGCTGTGAGAGTATTCCTTTACACATGATTAGCTTAACCAATATCCAAAAAGAACTGCGCTCACAATGCCCCGAGGACTTAAGCATTATACTGCTTAGAAGAATAATGCTGCGGCTGGCGGAATTGCTCAGCGCCAGGCAGAAGCTTCAAGCCCTGGTTACCGGTGAAAGTTTGGGTCAGGTGGCCAGTCAAACCCTGGAAAGCATTACAGTAACCGCTAAATCAACAGGCATGCTAATTCTCCGCCCCCTGCTGGGGATGGATAAAAAAGAAATAGTCGACAAAGCAACCGCCGTTGACACTTACAACATTTCAATACTTCCCTATGAAGATTGCTGCACCCTTTTTTTGCCTAAAAATCCAGTGACCAGGCCCAAGCTGGAAGTAGTAGAAAATTACGAGGCAAAACTGAACCTCGACGATCTCCTTGAAGAAGCTATCGGGAGCACAGAAACAATAATCGTCAAAAGTTAGGAGCAGCCATGCAAAAGCCATTCCATTAAAGCCGACCGGTAATTTTAAAACAACGCATTTTTCAGCTTGCTATTTTTGCTTGAGCCGATAGGCCAATTCATCCTGCATGGCACTTTCTATCAGTACTTCGGGACCGGGGAAACGGGCCTTTTCGTCTGTAATCTGCGAAAAATAGAGAGCATCAGTAGGACACCAGTTCAAACAGCGCAGACAGTACATACAATGGTAAAGGCGAATTGGGTAGCCCTCTTCATCCAGCTCGATCAAACCCTGTGGACACTGCTTAACACAGGTCATACACTGAATGCATTTATTTTTATGAATGCCGAAACCGAACAAGAAATGATTTAACAAAAAGTCAATACCATAGGAATAAATCAGGCGATAAGGAATTCCGAATAACAGGTTAAAAATGCTTGCACCCCGATACCAGTTAGGGATACCACTGTAAAGAGAAGTGATATAATCGAGAAAAATATCAATTTTATTTCTGGCTTGCCGGCTTTTTTTAACAAGCAGGCGGCCTGCCTGGCGATGATCGAAATGTTTTCTTATAACAACACTGGCTGAATAAACAAAGGCCTGGTCAACATGTCCCACAAAATTAAAGCCCTTCATAGTCAAAATGTTTTTCATAAACTTTTCGAAATCTCCCTGGGCTCCATCATGGGTGGCAAAAGAAAAAACGCGGACCGTCTTTTTAAAAACAGGCAGATCCAGCAAAAAGCGGATCATCACCGGGGCTGGCCGGAAACTGTAAACCGGCGAACCGAAGCCAATCAGGTCATACTTTTTCCAGGCTTGCTCCAGGTAACTGAGCAAGGGGTTTTCAGTACAGTTTTCAATGGCAGTTTTAGTATCCTGGTACGGCCAGGGATATTTACTTAAAGGACGCTTAACTTCAGCTCTTATCGTATAAGTAAGAGCAACCGGTTTTTTCTGCCACAGCACAGACAGATCAGTTAACTCCTCGAGATTAAGCATGTCACAGGAATAACCGCGTTTTTCCATCTCTTTTTGGATCAAAGTAGCATAATGACGGGTTATTCCGGTACCTGAAAAATAAACCAGCAGTGCCTTAATCATTGTTTCCACCTTCTTTATGATCCATATTATAGCTTAAAAAGGGCTGGGAAGAAAATACAAATCACAATAAAAACACTTTCACGCACGTGGCGAATTATAGGCGCAGCTTAACGCGTTACTTGTTGAGCGGTTTTTCATTTGTTATCATCGCTCTGCCGGTGTATTTGCACCACTGGCGAAAAATCCACAGGTTGGAAACTGAGGATTAACATGTGCAGTACGATTAGGTTCTTACTTCTGAA
>SLRT01000079.1 GCA_007130825.1 Syntrophomonadaceae bacterium
ACCAGGACATCGGAATCTGCCGTTTGTTCTTTGTCGGTCAGCAAACGCTCATACATAACCAACCGTCCGCCCGCTTTGACCTCAACCTCGGTAACCCTGGTCGTCTGATCGACTCCGCGGATTTGCACCAGTTCAAGTTCAGCATAACCGCCTTCTTCAATCACCAGGACAGTCTTCGGATTAAGCACCCTTTTTCCGCCGTCTTCACCTTCGCCAAAATGTTTTTCGGTATAAATGAGGCGGGCACCCCGGCGCACAATGATTTCATGCACTCCGTCGTGCTGGGCTTTCCCGGAACCCGGGTTGTGGATTCCGCACCCGGCGACCAGGGTAATATCGGATTCCCGGCCGATATCGATCTTGTTATAAACCAGGTCGGAAAGGTCGGTTTCGGTCATGATCACCGGTATATGAACCGTTCCTTCTTTTCCGGGGGCGACGATCACATCGATGCCGGGCTGATCTGTTTTAGGTTTTATTTCAATACCCTCCAGGGAACGCCGCTCAACACCCTTTCCGTCTTTGCGTATATTGAACGCTCCGGGCGGTTCACCGTGCAGATCGGCCACCTCTTCCAGCAACCTTTTATCGAGGGCAGTCAGCATAGATTTCACCCTCCAGTCGGCAGTCATTGCGGCAGGAGCATTCGGCACTTTCTTTGATCTGCGGCCAGATAGTTTTGCGATCGCCGCGCATACTCACCGTTCCATCCTTGATCAGGACAATTTCATCAACCATGTTCAAAATTTTCTCCTGGTGCGAGATGATCACTGTCGTCGCATCTTCGCGGTGGCTGCTGCCGATAACATCGATCAACTGCTCAAAGCTCCACAGGTCGATCCCGGCCTCCGGTTCGTCGAAGATACGCACCTTCGGATCCTGGGCCAGCAAGGTGGCAATCTCGATCCGCTTGATTTCACCGCCGGATAAGCTGTTGTCGAGAGCGCGCTCGATGTAATCGTCCGGACACAGGCCGATATCGCGCAGGACCTGGCAGTTAGCGCTGTCGGCGTACTTCATGGCCAGTTCGAGCATATCTTTAACCAGCATGCCTTTAAACCGGGGCGGGTGCTGAAAAGCGTAACCGATCCCCCGCCGGGCCCGCTCGGAAATGCTCCAATCACTGATCTCCTCTCCGTTATAGATAACCTTTCCCGCTGTCTGCTTATAAATACCCATGGCCACCC
Source organism: Syntrophomonadaceae bacterium (assembly GCA_007130825.1). Taxonomy (GTDB): domain Bacteria; phylum Bacillota; class Dethiobacteria; order DTU022; family DTU022; genus B1SED10-74M. Next base: position 1,188 of record SLRT01000079.1, read on the forward strand.
GGGCTACAGATGATTTTCCACTGCCGTTCGGCCCGGTCAGGGCATACATTTTCCCCGCCTCCAGCTGCAGGTTGATATCATGCAGTATGGGCACTCTCCGTTCTTCCACTTCCAGTTCTAGATTTATATTCTCCAATGAAAGCACTGCTCTTAAAAACTCCTTTCTACTAGTTAAAAAAGCTAGTCCAGCTGCAATTAAAACATTTAAGCTGTAAGGCAATCCCGGATTTATAATACAGGGCTGTTGATTATAACAGCACATTGCACATTTATTTAACTGCTAAAGATTCAGGCGTCCCAAGATCATTCGAGGCGATTATGTCCGCTGCAGCCACCACCTCAAAGCGGCCTTTATTTTTATTCGACAGAGCATTGTTGATTCCTGCCGGGACAGGAACCCGGATCTAAAAGAGTGTTATAAAATGGTCCTAAAATATAATTTCTTTAAAAATGTAGTCATTGCGTACACAAAAAGCATTGACAAACTGATTTACAGCCCCTATAATTTAATGTAGTGACAGTGACTACATTAGGGTGTGATCGCAATGAAAAAGAATTACATCGGTATCAGGGAAGCAAGAATCAATCTGAGCAAATTAATCAGGGATGTCCGCGACGGGATGGAAATAGTGATCACCGACCGGGGGACACCGGTGGCAAAACTGGTCCCGGCCCAGGGCCAGAGCCTCTCGCTGGAAGAAAGAATCAAAAACTATGAAAGCTGCGGGCTAATCGAATCATGCCCGCAAACTGAGCAGTTTGATTCGTCTCCAATCGAACTGCCCCGGGAGTTCGCCCAGCAGTACATAAAGGAGGAAAGAAACGATGAATAGGAAACCGGTGGTAATATACTGGGATTCATCGGCTCTTTTATCCTATTTGTTTAAAGACAAGCACAGTGACCTGGTGGCGGAAAAAATTCGTCAAAAAGGTGTGCATCTTTTACCGACATTGACCATCGCCGAAGTTTACACCGTAATTAACAGGCTGCAAAGAGAGCACCATCTGCCGGAAATGGTCGTTGAATCACTTTTTGACATTCTCGAATTCGGGCCCTGGAGCCGGTTGAATATTGTGCCTGACAGCACAGCCCTGCGTAAACTGGCCCGCCGGTGGCCGCTGCGGGGTTCAGGCCTGTGGCACCTTGCTACAGCAAAGACGCTGCAGCAGGAGTTCCCGGAGTTAATGATATTAACTTTTGACCAAAATCTGGCCCAGGCTTCGAAAGGGGAACAGCTAAAGTTGTGTGTCACTGTTAGAAGTAACCAGGCGCAGTAAGCAGGCAATTTTAAAGTTTTAAATTAAAAACACAGAAAGGGGATTAAATATTTATGAAGATGTGGCGTTGTGAAGTCTGCGGATACCTGCACGAAGGAGAGGAACCCCCTGATTTTTGTCCCAAGTGCGGAGCACCGAAGGAAAAATTCGTGCTCCTTGACGAAGAAGAAGCGGAAATGATGCGTGATTCTTTGGCTACCAGGGAGAAATACAGGCAAATTTATCAGCATCTGGAGTCGATCAGCAGGATCACCCAGGAAGGTATCGATTTGAATTTAGACGAAGGTTGTAACGAGATTTTCAGCCAGACAAAAGCAGATATCGAAAATATCCATAACAAGATCAAGGAAGAGCTGGCCGGGCATGCATCCGAATGCATCTGGGTTAAAGTAGCCAGCGACGGTTTGCTTGATGAAAGTTTCTAAAAGTATTTAGATCCTGCTCGGGAACCAGGATTGAGCAGTTATCCTGTCGGCCAAGTATAACTGCCGACTGCTGAATCCTGGGTCCTGAGTTATAACCCAGCAACTAAAAACACTGATATGAAAAGGAATGAGGTGAACAATAATGGGTAAAACAATAGGTATTGACTTAGGCACGACCTTTTCCGCTGTAGCGGCAGTTGAAGGCGGCAAGTCGGAGATTATAACCAACGCAGAGGGTTCACGGACTACGCCGTCGGTAGTCGCCTTTAAAGAGTCCGGAGAGAGGTTGATCGGCCAGGTGGCCAGGAGACAGGCCGCCCTGAACCCGGAAAGAACCCTCTTTTCCGTAAAACGTTTTATCGGCCGCAAGTTTGACGAGGTCGAAGCCGAGCGCAAGCTGGTCCCTTACAATGTGGTATCGGGACCAAACAACGCTGTGCGTTTCCAGGTTGACGACAAACAGTTCTCCCCGGAAGAAATATCGGCCATGATCTTAAGAAAACTGGTCGAAGACGCTTCCGCGCACCTGGGCGAGAAAATAACCGACGCCGTAATTACGGTCCCGGCCTATTTTAACGACGCCCAACGCCAGGCAACCAAGGACGCCGGCAAGATTGCCGGTTTAAATGTCCAGCGAATAATTAATGAGCCGACGGCAGCTTCAATGGCCTATGGACTGGACAAAAAGTCAAACGAAACCATTGTGGTTTTCGACCTCGGGGGCGGCACATTCGACGTGTCGATCCTGGAAGTCGGCGAAGGCGTGTTTGAGGTAAAATCTACGCATGGCGACAGCCACCTCGGTGGCGACAATTTCGACAAAGCGGTTGTCGACCACCTGGCTGATGAGTTCAAGAAAAACCAGGGTATCGATCTGCGTGAGGATCGGCAGGCCCTGCAGCGTTTAATCGAGGCGGCTGAAAAGGCAAAAGTTGAACTGTCTTCAACCATGGAGACCCAGATCAGCATCCCTTTCATCACCGCTGATGCAAGTGGACCGAAACACCTTGATACCAAGCTGACCAGGGCCAAGTTCGAAGACCTGACCCATCACCTGGTCGAACGCTGCCGGCAGCCAATCAAAAATGCCCTGGATGACGCAAAGCTGACCGAGAACGATATCGACGAAATAATCCTGGTTGGCGGTTCGACCCGCATACCGGCAGTGCAAAAACTGGTCAAGGATATGATCGGCAAAGATCCGAACCAGAGCGTTAACCCGGACGAAGTTGTCGCTGTAGGAGCGGCAGTCCAGGCCGGTGTCCTGGGCGGAGAAATGGACGATGTCGTCCTGCTTGACGTCACCCCGCTTTCCCTCGGAGTCGAAACACTGGGTGGCGTGATGACTAAAATAATTGAACGCAACTCGACCATTCCGACCCGGCACAGCGAGGTCTTTTCGACTGCGGAAGACAATCAACCGGCAGTTGATATCCACGTACTGCAGGGCGAGCGGGAATTGGCCAAAGACAACCGTTCCCTGGGCCAGTTCAAACTGGAAGGCATTCCCCCTGCGCCGCGTGGCGTGCCGCAGATCGAGGTCTCTTTCGACATCGATGCCAACGGCATTTTAAAAGTTAGCGCCAAGGATAAGGGAACCGGTAAAGAACAAACTATTACCATCAGCGGTTCAACTAACCTTGACCAGGGTGATATCGATAGAATGGTCAATGAAGCAGAAAAATACAGTGAAGAAGACCAGAAACGCCGTAAAGAAATCGAGGAACGCAACCAGGCCGACAGCCTGGCCTACCAGGTTGAACGTCAGCTAAACGAGCTGGGCGACAGTGTGCCGGCAAATGAAAAAGAAAGAATCGGAAAAATCATCGCCGACTTAAAAGAAGCAATCAAAAATGAAGAACCGATCGATAAGATCCGCAGCCTGCAAAGCGACCTGCAGCAGGCAGCGCATTCCCTGTCGGAACAAGCCTATCAAAAAACAACAGCCGGCAGTGGCGGCCCGGAACAGGCAGCTGGCAGCGGCAGCGGCGACGACGAGGATGTAGTCGACGCCGACTATGAAGAACAATAAACTGACAGCCAGGTTAGTTAACCTCTAACGGTTAAAGGTTCAGGAGCAGGGCCACTATCATAGCATTGATCGCTTTGGCCCTGCTCCCAGAACTAAAGTGGGAGGTATGATTATGAACGAGAAAAAAACAGGAAAGAAAAACATGGAAAATAAAAAATACGCAGCAGACCAAGAAGAACATGAAGAAATCGAAGAAACTGGTAAAGATGATCATGGTAGTCACAAAAATGATCTGGATGTAAAACTCGAACAACTGCACAGTGAACTTGAAGCAGAAAAAGAAAGACACATGCGCACCCGGGCTGATTTCGACAATTATCGCAAGCGGATGGAACGCGAAGTGGAAACAAAACGCATTCATGCAAAAAAAGATATTCTCCTTGACCTGCTGACTTTTTTTTTTTTTTTTTAACAAGCCCGAAAACAGGTTCAGGATCCTGCCGCAGCTGAAGGAATCAACATCATGGCGCGGCAGTTCTATGAACTTCTAAATAAACACGGGGTCAGGCCGGTCGAGTGCCTGGGCAAACCGTTTGACCCTGAAAACCAGGAAGGAATAGGCTATGTTGAAACCGATCGATACCCGGCGGGCTGTGTGGCCGAAGAAATCTGCACCGGCTATCAGCTGGGTGACATCTTGCTTAAACCGGCCCGGGTGATGGTTGCCCGGAACCCGGCGGAAGGAAACAATAAAGAAAACGGCGATCAAACAAATCAGGACGAAGGCGAACAGTAGCCTTGGCCCGGTTTCGCTCCAGCCAGGGCCAGTTTTTTCCAGGCCCCGGCGGCGGCTGTTTACTTTATAACGGTTATGATCCCGGGCAGTAATATGCTCTAGTTGGAGGAATCAGTATGTCAGTAAAATTTCAAGACTACTATGAAATACTGGGCGTGGACCGCAACGCCTCAGATAAAGATATAAAGGGCGCTTATCGAAAGCTGGCCCGCAAATGGCACCCCGACCTGCATCCGGCTGGCGAAAAAGAAAAAGCTGAAGAACAGTTTAAAAAGATTAATGAAGCTTACGAGGTCTTAAGCGACCCTGAAAAAAGAAAGCGCTATGACCAGCTGGGCAGCAGGTGGAAAGAAGGACAGGACTTTCAGGGCCAACCGGACATGGGTGGCGTGCATTTCTATACATCCGAAGATTTTGGAGCGGGCGGTTTTGAAAGCGTTTTTGAAGGCGGTTTCAGCGACTTTTTCAAAATGTTTTTCGGCGAAGGAGCGGCGGCCGGACAGACCGGCCGGACCGGTAGCGCCGGACGGGCCGGACGGACCGCTCAACGCGGCCCGGTGAAAGGAAAAGACGTGGAAAGTGAAATAGAATTATCCCTGGAAGAAGCTTACAAGGGCGTTACCAGGTCACTTCGGATCAGCGGTGGTTCAGTATGTTCTAACTGCGGTGGAACGGGCACCAGCGGACACGGTTTTTGTGCGCAGTGCGGTGGAACCGGTTCGACCCCTGATGAAAAGACCCTGGAAGTGCGCGTGCCGGCCGGCGTTAAAGAAGGCAGCCGTATCCGCCTGAAAGGACAGGGCGGAGAAGGCCTGGGAGGCGCCCCAAAAGGAGACCTCTTTCTCAAAGTCCGACTTAAACCACATCCTGTTTTTAAACTGAAGGGTGACGACCTGGAAGTCGATGCCGTTATCCGGCCCGACCAGGCAGTTTTCGGCGACAGGATACCGGTCCAGACTCTTGACGGCCAGGTAAACCTGAAGGTGCCTCCGGGCACCCGCAGCGGCAATAAACTGCGCCTGCGGGGCAAAGGTTTCCCCGGGAAAAATAAAACCCGCGGGGATCAATATGTCCGGCTGGTTATCGACACACCACCTGATTTGAGCGAAGAAGAGAAAAGCCTTTACAAGCAGCTTTACGAGCTGCGGAAAGGTGGGGAGTAATGGGATGAAACTGATTCGTATCCACTGCCACACCGACGTGGAAGAAAAAGTGACCGCATACAGCCTGGAATACCATCCCGATATTCTGGCGATTTATCAGGAGCTCGGTATTATTGATTTAGATGAAGAAGAGACGATCCACTATGAAGACATGCGTCGATTAAATAAAATCCAACGCCTGAAGAAAAATTGCGGCGTGAATACAATCGGGGCAACAATCATAGTAGATTTACTGGATCAAATAGAAAACCTGCAGGACGAAATTGAGCGCCTGCGAAAAAAAGTAGGTGATTAAATATGGATTTAGAACGTTTGACCAACAAAACCAGAGAAGCGCTGTCAACGGCCCAGGAAATAGCGGTTAACCGTGGCCACCAGGTAGTCGGCCCAAAGCACCTTCTTTCCGCCCTGCTTGACCAGGAAGAAGGCCTGGCCGGCCGGTTTCTGGAGCATGCGGGAATCGATGCCGCCAACCTGAAACAGGGCCTCGAAAAACTGCTCAATACCATTCCGCGCGTTTCCGGATACGAGGGCTCTTTGCAAATGAGTTCCTCCCTGGCCCGTGTTTTATCCAGGGCAGAGCAGGAAGCAAAACAGCTCAAAGATGATTACGTCAGCGTAGAACATCTTTTGTTAGCCCTGACCGAAGAAGGCGATGAAGATTTAAAGAAACTGCTCGCCGAAACAGGTTTGAACCGCGACAAACTGCTTAACTCATTGAAAACAGTTCGCGGCGCACAGCGCGTAACCAGCGAGAACCCGGAAGAGACCTACGAAGCCCTGCTGCGTTACGGAAGGGACCTGACTGATTTAGCTTCCAGGGGCAAGCTGGACCCGGTAATCGGCCGGGACGACGAAATACGCCGGATTATGGAGATTTTATCGCGAAGGACAAAAAACAACCCGGTGCTGATCGGCGATCCCGGAGTCGGAAAAACCGCGGTAGCCGAAGGCCTGGCCAGGAGAATCGTCGCCGGAGATGTCCCGGAAGGTTTGAAAGATAAAAAAGTGATCTCCCTTGATATGGGCTCGCTTGTATCAGGGGCAAAATACCGCGGTGAATTTGAGGAAAGATTAAAAGCGGTCCTGAAAGAAGTGCAGGAAGCCGAGGGCAAGATCATCTTATTTATCGACGAACTGCACACCGTAGTTGGCGCCGGCGCCGCAGAAGGAGGCATGGATGCCAGCAACCTTCTCAAGCCGATGCTGGCCAGAGGCGAGCTGCAGTGCATCGGGGCGACCACTATCGGTGAATACCGTAAATACATAGAAAAAGATGCCGCCCTGGAAAGGCGCTTCCAGCAGGTCCAGATTGATCAACCCTCGGTGGAGGATACCATTTCAATCCTGCGCGGCCTGAAGGAACGCTACGAAGTGCATCACGGGGTCCGCATCCAGGACAGCGCCCTGATATCTGCTGCGGTTTTATCCGATCGCTATATCAGCGATCGCTTTTTGCCCGACAAAGCGATTGACCTGATTGACGAAGCGGCAGCTCACCTGCGCACCCAGATCGACAGCATGCCGGCCGCCCTCGATGAAATTACCCGCCGGATCATGCAGCTAGAAATCGAAGAGGCCGCCCTGAACAAGGAAAAAGACCGGGCCTCACGCGAACGGCTGGAAAAATTGCAGGAGGAACTGTCCGAACTGCGCAGTGAAGCTGATGCGATGAAAGCGCAGTGGCAGACTGAAAAAGAGTCAATTTCAAGGGTAAGATCGCTCAAACGTGAAATTGATGAGGTGCGCACCGAAATTGAAAAGGCGGAAAGGCAATACGATCTGAACCGGGCAGCCGAGCTGAAGTACGGCCGCCTAAATGAGCTGGAACAACGCCTCCAGTCGGAAGAAGAACACCTGGCCAACAAACAGAAAGAAGATATGCTCCTGAATGAAGAGGTCAGCGAAACAGAAATTGCCCGGGTGGTTAACCGCTGGACCGGTATACCGGTCAGCCGCCTCCTCGAAGGCGAGCGTGAAAAGCTGGTTCGTTTAGAAGATATCCTGCACGAACGGGTTATCGGACAGGAGGAGGCGGTCAGCGCCGTAGCCGACGCAGTGCTCAGGGCACGCAGCGGGATAAAAGATCCCAACCGCCCGGTAGGCAGTTTTATATTTCTCGGCCCGACCGGAGTAGGTAAAACCGAGCTGGCCCGGACCCTGGCCGAGGCGCTGTTTGACGACGAGCGCAACATGATCCGCCTCGACATGTCTGAATACATGGAAAAACATACCGTGGCCCGCCTGATCGGCGCGCCGCCAGGTTACGTCGGCTACGAAGAAGGCGGCCAATTAACCGAGGCAGTCAGGCGTAAGCCATACAGCGTAATCCTTTTTGACGAAGTGGAAAAGGCCCACCATGATGTCTTTAACGCAATGCTGCAGATCTTAGATGACGGCCGGTTGACCGATGGCAAGGGTCGGACAATTGATTTCAGAAATGCGATCCTGATCATGACTTCAAATATTGGCAGCCAGGAGATCCTTTCATTCCACGACAAAGGCGGAGATTATGAACAAATGAAAACTACCGTGCTCGGTTTACTGCGGCAAAACTTCCGCCCGGAATTTTTAAACCGCCTTGATGAGACGATCGTCTTCAGGGCACTGGAAAAAGACCAGGTCCACCGGATCGCCTCTTTGCTCCTGGAAAGGCTCTCTGCCCGGCTGGCAAATACAGCAAACCTGAGCCTGGAATGGGAAGACGATACTGTCGCTTACCTGGCTGAAAAGGGCTATGACCCGGCCTTTGGAGCAAGGCCCCTGAAAAGGGTAATCCAGAATGAAGTGGAGACTCCGCTTTCGCGCCGGATGATTGCCGGCGAGGTGAGCACCGAGGGGCCGATATGCATTGGCAAAGGCGAACACGGCCTGGAGTTCAGGCAAGCCGTCCAAGCCGAAAAAGTCGAGAGATAGGGTTATTTCAAGGAAATTGGGAACAGTAAGCGGAAGCCGGGCTTTTCAATCAAGAAAAAGCAGTCCGCTGGAAAAATAAAAACATCCCGATTTATGTGAACATAAAAGGAATATTGCCCGGCCACACTAAAAAACAGATGCAGCGCTGAATTAAAAAAAATACAAACAGGGCCACTTCTTAAAAAAAAGAGGAGTGGCCCCAATTTATTATGCTTTAAATATATTTACTGCTGCAGAGTTTCCTCGACTCCGGCAACGAACTCTTTACCAGCCTGGTAAGTTTCAGCGAGCGCTTCCGGACTGTGAAGAACAGCCCCTTTCTCATCATATCCCCGGTAAGACAGGCTGCCGGCAAACTTATGGTTGATATTGGTAAAGAAGACTTTGATTATTTCCAGCGCATTCTCACAATATCGCTCTCGTTTTAGGGCGCCGACACAGATGAAAAAGCCCTGGCGTTTTGGCTTATCGGGAACAAAGGGGGTGTTTAAATTAAACTTGGCATGCCACCAGCACTGGAAACGGTCAATAAGCATTTTCAGCTGAGCATTTAAGGAACCGAAAGTAATCGGGCTGGCAATGACTAAAGCATCGGCATTGATCATCTTCGGGTAAACTTCCTGCATATCATCTTTTAAAATACAACGTCCATCTTTTGCGCAAGCATCACAAGCCTGGCAGGGCCTGAACTTCAGGTCATTGATACGCAGCAATTCAACCTGCCATCCTGCATCTTCAGCTCCGCGGCAAAATTCTTTTAAAAGAATTTCGCTGTTGCCATTACGGCGCGGACTGGACGCCAGCGCCAACAATGTTTTCAACGGTGTTCACTTCCTTTTCACTTTAGTTGGGAAATAAAAATTAACATTGTTTTATCTTTTGTAGTAGGTTACCATATAGAAGGGAAAAAGAAAATAGAATTACTTTTAAATAAATTTTTAAATACAGGAAAGTGGTGGCTATGCCGGGCCGACATGTAAATCACTACAGCAAAAGAACAAGACAGCCGCGAAAAGGCCTAACCGCTCGACTGGCAATCTTAATATTTTTACTGGCCGCGGTTGGAGCTCTCTCTATTTTCAGCGCAAACCTGTACCTGGCCATGCAGTCGCTGCACCGAAATCTTGATTCGCTTGAAGAAAAACTCGAGCAGGTGGAGCAGGAAAATATCAAGCTTGAAGAACAATATGACCAGATCCATGAAGAAAAAGAAAAACTGCGTGAAGAAAACGAGATTTTACGCGAAGAAAACAAGATGATGCGTTCAGAAACGATTATTGAATACGGTAATCGCGAAACCAATAAAGTAGCCATTACTATTGATGATGGGGCAGATGCAGCATTAACCCACCGGGCCCTTGATTACCTCAGGGAACACAATCTGCAAGCGACCCTTTTCCCCAAGGGTAATAATGTAGAACAAAATCCGGAAGTATGGCAGCGGGCTGTTGAAGAGGGCCACGAACTGGGCAATCACACTTACAGCCATCCTTTTATAACCAATATTTCCGCGGACCGGGTCCGGGAAGAGATAAGCGGCTGGCAGGAATCGGTCGATAAAGCTGTTGATTCTTCTTATCGCACCCTCTTTTTCCGGCCGCCCTACGGAGATGGTTTTCTTTCAGGCCAGAGCCATCACACCGGCCGGCTCCAGGAGATCATTGCCGAAAAAGGCATGTTCACTGTCCTCTGGGACGTTGAATTAATTTATGCCTTGCGCAATCAAGCATACACACCGGCCCGTGTAACCGAACATGTGCTGGCAAACGCCAAAGGCGGCAGTATCGTTCTACTGCACTTTAATGAAGCAGATATCGACGCCCTGCCCGATATTATCTCCGGCCTGCGCGATCGCGGCCTGGAACCCTGTTCCCTAAGCGAGCTGCTATTAGATTAACGAAGGTAAGAATGTGGCCAATCCGGGAAAAATAATCAGCAGGGCCAGGGCGACGATAATTGCAAATAAAAATGGCCAGACGCCCCGAAAGATCACTTCGAGGGGCACGTTACCGGCGACCCCCTTTACAATATAGACATTCATCCCTACCGGCGGAGTAATTACCCCCATGGCCACGACCATAACAATGATCACGCCGAACCAAATCGGATCATAGCCGAGCACCCCGACAGCCACCGGTAAAAAAATAGGAATGGTTAGCAGTATCAGGGCCAGTGCATCTATAAAACAACCTAAGGCCAGGTAAATTAACAAAATAAGGGCGATCACTGCAAACGAAGGCAGGGCAAGCTCAGCCGCCCAGTCAGCCATGTCAAAAGGAATCCTGCTGAGGGCGATAAAACGGCCAAAAATAACCGCCGAGGCAACCAAAAGCATGATCATCGCCGTGGTGCGGGTAGTATCAGCCAGAGATTTTGTAATCATCGCCAGGTTTACCTGCTTTTTAAGCGCTGCAACCAGCAAAACCCCGGCCACCCCAACAGCACCGGCTTCCGTCGGCATAAACCACCCGGCAAAAAGACCGCCCAGGGAAATGGTAAATACGATCATAACTTCAAACAAACCGCCTCCCAAAGCCAGGTAACGATCACGCCAGCCGGCTTTAGGGCCGGCCGGACCTAAGGCAGGAGTGTAGCGGGCGGTAATAAAGATAACCAGCATGTACAGCGCCATCAATAATAATCCAGGAATAATTCCGGCTAAAAACAGCCGTCCGACCGATTGCTCGGCGGCAATGCCATAGACAATAAAGATCACGCTGGGCGGGATGAGCACCCCTAAAGCTCCGCCTGCCGCCACGCTGGCCGTCGAAAGAGATGGATCATAATTATACTTGCGCATTTCCGGTAAAGCAATCGCCCCGATTGTAGCTGCCGTCGCAGTATTGGAACCACAAACCGCTCCAAAAAGGGCACAGGTAACCTGGGTGGCGATAGCCAGACCACCGGGAAGGTGGCCGACCATTTTGTACGCCAAATCATAAAGCCGGGCTCCCATTCCGGCATGGAAAGCAAGAAAGCCCATCAGGATAAACATCGGTATCACGCTCAGCGAATAACGGGAAAAGGTGGAAAACAGCTCTGTTGAAACCATGGACAGGGCAGCAGAGGTGGAAGTCAGGTAGCTGAATCCGGCAAACCCGACCATAGCCATGGCATAGGCTATAGGCATTTTTAATATGATCAGAAGGAAAAAAATAAAAATTCCGATCAAACCTGCCATTGTCGGGCTCATTTCCACTCACCCCCGAAAAATAGCTTCAGCAACCGGACCAGGACGGTCAGGGCCAGCACTAAAAATCCAAAAGCTACCAGGTAAATAAACGGATAAAAAATGATCTGTGTAGTCGGTGAAACCTCACCGCTTGCGGCAATGATGGTCCCGTAATCAAAAAGGTTAAAAGCAACAAAGAATAAAAAAGCCAAAACCGGGATACCGATCAAAAGATCAATATACCGCTGCAGACCTTGCGGTAATTTCTCGACGATAAAACCAACGGAAATATGGCCGTCTTCCAGGGCGCAGCGGGACAGGGCCAGTCCGATAACAGCGGCGGTGAGAAAACCAACCATTTCGTAAGTTCCCAGGATAGACCGACCGAACAGGGCTCTGCCCAATATATTGGCCACTACCAAAAAAGCGGTAACCGCCAAAATAATTCCGGCAAACAGGTCAAGATAGCGGCTTAATTTAGCGACAACTGCTTCCAGTACAGACATGATGCATCTTCCTTTTGCTGAATTCTTATAGTTTGGCCCGTGATATAGTACATCTTTTAAACTGACCCGGTCCCGGATCCGCTGTCCAGGCAAATAATACTTAATAATTTCACCTGTATAACAGAAACCGGGATACGGGCTTTCAACAACCATAATTGATCAATAATTATAGTTATTGATATTGCTCGGCCAGACGCTTGACTGTTTGCAGGATCTCTTCACCGTCAAAGCCAAGTTCGTTCATTTCCTCCACAAAATTGTCCTGGATCGGCTGAACTTTTTCAATCCATTTTTCGGTCTCTTCAGCGGTGAGGGTGATTATTTCCTGGCCGGTTTCCTCGACCGCCCACTCCAGGGCCTCTTCATTCTGGACATCCCATAAACCGGCGGCGACTTCCTCGAAGAAACGCTCATTGACTTCCAAAAAGATTTCCTGTAATTCCGGCGGGAGGGAATCCCATTTGTCCTGGTTCATGGTCACAAAGAAAACCGCGTTATAAAGAAACGGGGTCCGGGTCAGGTAGTCGGTAACTTCAGCATGCCGCCACCCTTTCAGCACCTCAACAGGGGCCAGGTTGCCATCGACCATGCCGCGCTGCAGGGCCTCATAGGCATCGGGCTGGGGCATGGCTTCCGGAGTAGCCCCTAACAGGGGAAGCGTATCAGCGCTTAAACCGGCAGCCCGGATTTTCATTCCCTGCAGGTCATCTAAATTTTCCACCGGTTCAGTAGTAAACAGATCGCCCGGGCCGGTAGCTAAAACAAACATTAACTCTGTATCCTGCACCTCTTGCAGTTCCAGCTCTTTGATCCCTTCCCAGGCCACTTTACTGGCCATTTCCGAACTATTATAGACAATTCCGGGCAGTTCAAAGGCTTCCAAGACCGGGAAGCGGCCGCGGGTATAAAAAAAGGCGGAAAGCCCGATATCGGCTGCGCCGGAAACAACCCCGCTGTAAGTATCGCCTGCTTCAAGCAGGGTTTCTCCCGGGTAACTGGTTATCTCGATCCGGCCATCACTGGCTTCTTCGAGCGCTTCGGCCCAACCCTGAACCAGCACTTCTTCAGCAGGATGCCCGGCCGGGAAAAAATGGGCCAGCGTGAATTCATCAGTTTCCTCGCGATCACAACCAGCCACCAGAATTAGTATTGCTGCCATGCCAATGATTAATAGGTTTTTTCTCATTTTTTTCTCCTCCATAAAAGTTGATCTGTGATTAACGCTCAGGGCATAAAAGAAATAATACCCCGGTGGGAGTATTAATAAGCAAAAAATTAGCCGGCCCTATGACCGGCACAAGCGCTTTGCAAACCCTGCCGTCCTACCATGCTAATTAATATATTTTCGCCATGGTTTTTAAAAATCCTTCCGGACGGTAAAATTTTTATCTATAGCTTTTAAAAGTTCAATATTGCATCGGCATCCAGGGCCAGGTCATTTAAGGTGGCTGCCCCGGCAATTGTCGCTTCTTCAACTAAATCTTCTGCCTTAATTTCGCCTCCGAATAGCTGCATGCTCTGCTGGCAGGCCATGATTTTAATCCCCTGGCCGGCAGTTTGCTGCAGCACTTCCTTGAGGGTTGGGAACTCACCGATTTTTACTTTTTCCGCTTCTCCCTTAACCAGGTTTTTCAAACCAAGACCCAGGAAATAAACTGTAGCCTCCACGCCCATCGCTTTTGCCGTCTGGGCCAGGATCAAAGGAGAATACAGCCTGTTCGGGGTATCGGTCCCGCTGGTCTGCACATAAAGGATTTTTTTCGCTTCAGCCATGTTATGAAACCTCCTCGCTTCCTTTTAGGATAAAAAAGTGGTATTCTTCGCCATTCTGCTGCATTTTCACCAACTGATGCCCGGCCCTTTTAGCCCAGCGGGGGATATCTTCCTCTGATGCCGGGTCATCTGCAATCAACTCCATCACCTCCCTGTCTTCCAGTTGATCTATCTCTTCTTTTGCCCGCATTACCGGTACCGGACAGTACAACCCGACACAATCAACCCGGTGAACCTTAAACCTGCCATCATTATTGCAGGTATACTTTTCCGTACCGGGTTCAGGACATATCGGTTGATCACAGAAAGGGCAGCTGCATTGGCTCTTGTTTATTTCAACATTCAGGTTTTCATCGTTCATCTGTTATCCTCCCTTTAATTGGGCGAACGCAAAGTAATTAAACAAATATAAGCTTGCTTCGCTCAAAGCTTAATGGCAAATAAAATATCTAAACAATCTCTGCCGGTTAAAACCACTTCCTGTTCACGGTTTATCAAGAACTGCTGCCTGCTTCGACCTTTTGTTTTTCCATGTAATCTGTTATTGCTTTGTGCAGAGCATCGGCTCCGAGATTGGAACAGTGCATCTTGTTGCCAGGCAAACCGCCAAGCTCTTCAGCTACCTGCTTGTTGGTAATCTTCAAAGCTTCTTCCAGGGTTTTGCCTTTGGCCATTTCTGAAACCATGCTTGAAACGGCTATAGCGGCGCCGCAGCCGAAAGTGAAATACTTGACATCCTCGATGCGGTTATCTTTAACCTTGATCGTGAATTTCATCATATCACCGCACACCGGGTTTCCTACTTCGCCGATGCCGTCGGGCTCGCTGACTTCACCGATATTACGGGGATTAGTAAAATGTTCCATAACTTTCTCACTGTACTCGGGCATTGTCATTTCCCTCCTTAAGATGCTGGTGGTAAAGCGGTGACATATTTCTCAGCAGTCCTGAAACCTGGCCCAGATTTTCGGTAATGTATGGTATGTCTTCTTTACTGCTCTCTTTGCCCAGGCTTAAAAGTAAAGATCCCTGGGCCAGTTCCGGGGGTAAGCCGAGCGCTCCCAGGACGTGGGAAGATTTTAAAGCCTGTGAAGTGCAGGAAGATCCGCTTGAAACATAAATACCGGCCATGTTCAGGCGCATCAGCAGGGCCTCTCCCTCGACAAATTCAACGGAAATATTAAGGTTACGGGGCAGGCGCTTTTCAGGGTGCCCGTTCAAATGCAAATGAGGTATCTCTTTAAACAAACCAGCCTTAAGCTGATCCCTGATTGCCGACACTCTTTGCGACCTTTCATCTAGCGATTGATAAGCCAGCCTGGCTGCTTCTCCCAGGCCAACAATAGCCGGCACATTTTCGGTTCCGGCCCGTAAGCCTTTTTCCTGGATACCGCCTTCGATTAAAGGACGCAGGCGTATACCGCGGCGCACAAACAGGGCAGCAGCTCCTTTCGGACCGTAAAACTGGTCGGCGGCCAGGCTTAACATATCAACACCTGTTTTTTTTACGTCAAGTGGAATCCAGCCGGCGGCTGCAGCAGCATCGGTGTGAAAAGGAATTTCATTTTCGTGGGCCACAGAGATCAGTTTTTCAACCGGTTGAATGGTTCCGATTTCCGGGTTGGCTGTCTGTATGGAAATAAGGATGGTTTGATCGGTAATCGCAGCCGCCAATTGTGCAGGATCAACAGTCCCATGACGATCAACCGGAAGCAGGGTAACCTCGAAACCTTCTTTTTGCAGGCTCTTGAGCTGATTTAGAACTGAGAAATGCTCGATTGAAGAAGATATAATATGGTTACCTTTCTTCTTATTTGCCGCAACCAGCCCTTTAAGGGCCAGATTGTTCGCTTCTGAAGCGGAAGCGGTAAATATAATTTGTTTTTCATCAACTCCTTCAGCCCCAATGAGGAGACCCACTTTTTCACGGGCCTCTTCCAGGGCCCGCCTTGGCGTTTCACCAAGAGCATGGCCGCTTGATGGATTGCCGTAATGTTCAGTAAAAAAAGGAATCATCGCCTGCAATACACCCTGATCTACCGGTGCAGCTGCTGTATAATCTAAATTAATCGTTTTCATAAAAAACATCCCTTTCCATTGTTCATATCTTGACTTAATCAAGGTTTTATTCTATAATTACTATCATAATAATAGTATATAAATAGCGCTTTGTCAACCTCTTATTTGTTAGAGGAAACAAGACAGTCTTCGTAGAAATAGGAATTTACGCTTACGCGTAATAATAAACCATATTATAAATAAGGAGAGATTGATGATGAAAACAAAAGAAAACCTGATGGCCGCCTTTGCCGGTGAATCGCAGGCCAACCGCAAGTACCTGGCCTTTGCCCGGAAAGCTGAAAAAGACGGATACAAAAATGTCGGCCGGTTATTTCAAGCTGTCGCTGAGGCAGAAACCATTCATGCCCTGAAACATTTTGAAATAGCAGAACAGGTAGGCTCTACAAGCGACAACCTCGAGGCGGCAGCCGCAGGCGAACATTATGAATTCAGTGAGATGTACCCTGAATTTATTGAAGCGGCAAAAAAAGAGGGCCAGGATAAAGCGCTGCAAACTTTCGAGTATGCCAATGCCGCCGAAAAAGTACACGGCGGGATCTTCAGGGAATTAAAAGAAAAAGTGGCGGCAGGCTCCGATGCCGAAGAAAAAGTAATCCACTTATGCCCGGTTTGTGGTTGGGTCGGCATGGAACCGGCTCCCGATCAGTGTCCGATCTGCAATACTGCCAAAAAAGCTTTTAAACAATTCTAATGATCGATAAGGAGCAAGAACGGCTAGTATTGATCTGTGAAGTCGGCAAATATTGTCGAATGCAGAAGGTATGAGCAATTATACTTCCGGGCCAGACCGTATATAAACGGGACCAGGGCCGGGAGCTGTTCAGATTTAAGTTTTAAGTATGTTTCTTTTTCAGCTTCCGAGGCTTCTTTTTTAAAATAACCCCAGAGGTGATCAACTACGTTGGTCAGAGCCGGCACAAAAACCGGCTTTCCCATGATCTCTAAAATCTGCCCGATAAGATGCCCCTCTTCTTCAAGGGGGCATCTTTCTTTTAAGCGTAAATGCGCCTGGATATCCTTATAGTGGTTGTAACCGCGGGCCATGACTGAATACTTGTGGTGTGCCCAGAATTCAAAGGCATTTTTAGGCAGGGGTATGCGTCCGGCCCGGTTTCTTTCCCGGTATTTTTGTTTGAGAATATTTATTTGCTCCACGGGAGTATCAACATAGACCAATGCCGGGGCCGGATCATTATCCCTGCAGGCTGCAAGTGGGCTGGCATGGTTGTAACTTCGCAGTTTTATCTCTAAAACATTCAAATCGTGCCTGCGTTTCAGGCAATTAAGCTTACCTTTCCAGCGCCGTGTTTCAGGATGTGCCGCATAACCTTTCTTTTCCCCTCCGATAATATTGGCCAGGGCATGGATCTCAGCATGTTGGCCGAACAGATTTTGTCTTGAAAGGTAGCCCGGATGTATATCCCAAACACGCACAAAAAACCATTCCTTTCAGATCAACAGTGCCCGGTTGTTTAATAATAACGCTAAAGCTTGAAAAAGTGTAACACTAAAAACGTTTAAATTAAACATTTGACGACAAAACAGGTTTAGGCTATTATGCTTATAAGCCCGCCCGGAGCGGGGCGATAGCCAACAATCAAAACCAAAGGAGGAATTATTTTATGCAAAGTTACATGTGTGAACTCTGCGATTATACGTACGAACCGAAAAATGGAGATCCCGAAAATGGCGTGGCTCCCGGAACCGCCTTTGAAGATTTGCCTGATGAATGGAAATGCCCGGTTTGCGGCGCTGATAAAGACGAATTTCAGGCTGTGCCGGATACTGCCTAAACTAAAAAACCAAAATTGAAGCGACCGGATTGATTGAAAATGCGCCTCCAGCTTAAAACTAACCGGCGAACACGCACCACCAAACAATATAAAAGGGACAGGACTATATTTCTCCTGTCCCCGCTAATTTCATAAAAGTTTTTGCTTCACATCCCAACCTGGACAAGCCAGTACCATAAAGTTGGATTTGAAAATGACCCCTGCTAAACGTAGTGTACATTTGCGTTCGCGGGATCTTTTAAAAAAGTACTGCCAAAAATGCGCAGCACTTCAGGTTAAGGGCTTAAAGCTCTTTAACAACAAAGCCTCCAAAAATCCAAAAACCGACCCAGTTTATGGAGAACGTTTTGCCATACATTTCGTTACGGACATAGAAGGGTATACCCTCTACTTCTGTTTTCTGATAATTTTCTTCTTCTTCTGGTTTACCTGCTTTCACGGCAGGGGTTACAACTGAACTCCCTCACCCACCGCGGCAAACGAGGTAAAGGGTATACGCCCTGGAACCGTTCTTCATTTTTTCCAGGGCAGCAGGCTTAATTTTTAATCTGGCCATTTAAGGACCTCCTTTGCCAGCCTGATATTCTGACTGGACATTTGTTAATAATCATTCCTATTATAACACATTTAGGAGGAGGGGAGGGGAAACGCCACCAGACCCTGGCACCGTGATCCAGGGTAAGATCCTCATATGATTGATCCGTTACTCTTCGGTAAGATTTTTATATGATTTGACACGTATATGGCAGTTAGGTTTTTATCTCCCTGCTTCCTCCCTCCACCTTCCGCTAAAGATGCAGGATTGCCGGCAAGGCCGTAGAATTATAGATTAACAGCAGGGCACCGGTTTACCCTTCTCCGCTAATGTCCGTGAAGTAATTTTTGCTGCTGCGCAGCCCAGGCCCGGCGCCACCGATGGAGGTTTAAAGAAATGTCTTTTATTATCGCCCCCGATAAGTTTAAAGGAAGCATGTCAGCTTTCGAAGCCGCAGAATCTATCGCCAGGGGAATTAAGGCGGTACTTCCAGAATCAGAGCTGTTCCTGTTACCTCTTTCCGACGGAGGAGAAGGTTTAATCGATTCTTTGACCGGCAAAGCAGAAAGCTTTATAAAAAAAATAACCGTGACCGGACCCCTCGGCAAACCGGTTGAAGCCCGCCTTGGCATCATCGATCAAGGCAGTACAGCGGTAATTGAAATGGCCGCCGCATCAGGGCTTTTGCTGGTTCCGGAAGCAGAACGAGATCCTTCAATGACGACCACTTACGGCACCGGGGAACTAATTAAATCTGCTCTTGATCAGGGCTGTAAAAAATTAATCATCGGTATCGGCGGCAGCGCTACCAACGACGGCGGAGCGGGTATGGCCCAGGCCCTGGGAGCAGAACTTCTGGATCAGTCCGGCCGGCCGCTTGGTTTTGGTGGCGCCGATCTTCTCCGGCTTGATGAAATTAATATTTCCAACCTTGATTCACGCCTGCCTGAAGTCGAGGTGCTGGCCGCCTGCGATGTCGACAATCCCCTCACCGGTCCCCGGGGAGCTTCCTTCGTTTACGGCCCGCAAAAAGGAGCCTCTGCTGCTATAGCCGCAAAGCTTGACCGGGCCTTAAAAAAATATGCCCGGGTAATTAAAAAAGACCTCGGGCTTGATGTAGACAATATACCGGGCTCCGGCGCGGCAGGGGGGCTGGGAGCGGGTTTGCTCGCCTTTTTACAGGCTAAACTTTGCCCCGGAATAGAACTGGTCCTGGATGGTTTAAATCTAGAGCAATACCTGCCGAATTGCGACCTGCTGATAACCGGTGAAGGTAAGCTTGACGCTCAGTCAGCTTACGGTAAAGCCCCGGTGGGAGTGGCCAGAAAAGCCGGTGATTTTTATGTTCCGGTTATCGCCCTGGCCGGCAGCTTAGAGGGAAACCTTGATATTTTTCACCGTGAAGGAATAAACGCCTGCTTTTGTATCGCTGACGGCCCACTTTCCCTGCAGGAATCAATATCACGGGGATCTCAACTGCTCGAAACAAAAACAGCTGAGCTGTTCCGCCTGTGGAAGCTAACTCAAACTGTTTAAAGAACGATAAGTTTAATCGATAACAAAATGTTTTTCGCTCTCCACCTCTATTTCATAACTTTCCAACACGGTTTCATTTTCTATGCCAATAGCCAGTACGTCATAAGTATCCGGATCAGCGAAAAAGAACCTGCTGATCCCGGCCGGTATAACTTCTCCGCCGAGCCAGTCCTCTCCCCAGTCTTCACTTTCGGTTGGGGATAAATAAAACCGGCCTATATCTGTCTCCGTATCATTGGTAACTAAAATGGGATACTCGCCTTCCACGCCGATTTCCAATCTATAATCCTCACTTATCTCCCTGGCTGCAGGAAGAACGTAATAATCATAAGTCATCGGGATTACGGTGTAAGTTTCTTGCGGTAACACGAAAGAAACTTCTTCGCCGGGTTCAATTACTTCATCATCAAGCATATCTTCACCCCACTCATCAAGGCCGGGGCCGTAGAATAAAGCAAAAGCAATTGTAATCTGATCGGTTTTATTGGCCAGTTCAATAGTGATTTCATCCTCATTAGCGGGTCCAGTCTGGTCATTACCACAGGCTCCGGCCCAGAGCAGAACAGAAACACATATACCTACCAGTAGCGTTTTCTTGACCATAAACAACCTCCATTAGTCTTGTGTCGCAGCTGAAAGAACACAATCAACAACTCTAGAATTTAATTCTCTTTTAAAACACGGTTCCATTATATCATTGTCTTTTACCGGTATCACCAGCGTTACCTTTGTAATTTTATCATATATGCTTTTTTATTCAAGCCTTAAAACTATTCCAGAAAATGTTCAGTACAGTATACTCTTTAAGATAATAACCGGCAAGTTGTAAAAACATCTCTGAAATAGCGTTTGCAAGTGTTATAATAAAAAAAAACTACTTTAGAGGGAGGAAACCGGCCCAGAATACCTGCCAGACAAGTCCATGAACAAAATCAAGTTAACTGTTTTACCGCCAGCAAATTCGGAACACCAAATAGATTTAACCCTGAATCAAGCCATGGATCAAACGGTGGAAGTTTTTCTTAATGCTTTTAAAGAAGAAGCTTTTACCAAAGCCCTGCTTGATCTTAATCACCGCCCAAACTACGATTTATATTTCCAGGCGGTTAAATACAAGCTTTCTTTATACCGGGAAGTCGGCCACAAGGTGTTTGTAGCCAGCGAGGGCAAGAGTATTATCGGAACTTTCATCTTAAGGTCACCGCACGTCAGCACTCCTTTTGGTCTGCAGCTGCGCCGGCTTACCCCTCACCTGCCCACTTTTGCCCGGCTGATCCTAAAATACCTGCAGGCTGCCCACCTGTCCCAAGCCGTTAAACCGCCGGACAACCTGCCAATAAAACATTATGCCTTAGAAGGGCTGGCTGTGCATTCTACCTGTCAGGGCCAGGGAGTGGGCCGCATGATGCTTGAAAAAGCTGATCATGTCTGTTCTGAAGACAATACTGCTTCCGGAATCTATCTCTACACAGGTGATGAAAAAAACAAAGAAATTTACAAGCATTTCGCATATAAAATTCTCGAAGCCCGGCCAACCCGTCTATTTAACGCTTACCACATGTTCAAATATAACAATGCAAAAAATAAATATTAAAGCGGAAAAAAACATGGCCTGCCACTAAACCTGGACCACCTTTGTTGAAGATAACACTGTCATGAAAAATCATACCTGCTGTTTATGTTGGTCATGATCTTCAATTTTTAACACAGATCTATAAACACATATAAGCATAGCGGCAGACTATTAATTTACAGGGGGATGAATAAATTTTGAGCAACAACAACCAAAGCATCTCCGTTCACAATTTCGAGCATCGCCGTGATCAGAGTTTCATTCTTTATAACGGGACTGTTTATACCCCCTGGGGAAAATTTCACGGTGGAGTAACGGTGCGCAAAGGAAAAATTGATGCAGTTTTTAAGGGAGAGCCGGCGGATATGCTCGCCGCGAAAAGCGAAATACTGGTAAACTGTTATGAAAAAAGTATTGTCCCCGGTTTTATTGACCTTCATGTGCACGGCTCAAAAGGTTTTGATTTCACCCTTGCTTCGACAGAAGAAATAACCAGGGCCGTTTCTTTTCAAGCCGCTACAGGTGGGACAACCGCCCTGTTGCCAACAATTGTTTCAGCCCCACTGAACACAATCAAACGAGCTTCGGAGAAAATTAAGCAGGCAAGAATAAAAATCAGCGGGCCGCAAATACTGGGCGTTCATCTGGAAGGACCTTTCTTAAACCCATGGTACAAAGGCGCTCATTCTGAAGAATATCTCAGACATCCCGAACCAAAGTTAATTGAGGACCTGGCAGCATCCCTCGGAGAAGAGCTGTCAATGATCACCCTGTCCCCTGAACTGCCGTATGCCATTGAAGCAATATCATACCTGAGCAGGCAGGGCATAATAGTCGCTCTCGGCCACAGTGGAGCAACCCTGGAAGAGGTTCAAAAGGCCGTTGATTGCGGCCTTAGCCACGCAGTGCATACTTATTCAACCATGCGGAGATTTCACCACCGTTCACCCGGCGCCCTCGGAGCCGTACTCACTATGGATGAAATCAGCGCTGAAATTGTCGCCGACGGCGTCCACATCGATCCCGCCGCGGTAAAACTATTCTTCCGCGCAAAACCGCCTGGCCAGGCCATACTGGTCACTGATGCCCTGGCCGTTTGTGGCCTGACTGACGGAGAATGCATGCTGGGAGACAAAAAAATAATTAAACGTGCCGGTAAAGCCTTCCTTGAAAACGGCACCCTGGCAGGCAGTATCATAACCATGAACCTTGCTGTAGCCGGGGCAGTCAAAATGAGCTCACTGAGCCTGGAAAAAATTCTACCGGCAGCCACCATCAACCCGGCCCGGGTGCTCGGACTGGATAATTGCAAGGGCTCCCTTGAAAAAGGAAAAGATGCCGACATCGTTATCCTCGATGACGACTACAGGGTCATCTCAACAATATGCCGCGGAAAAGTTTTCCGCCACAGCTGACAATTAATCATAGCGCAAGGAGAAAAAGACTCCACGGCAATAACAACTAAACTGGCTTTATGGATTAATAATTGCACTGCTCCGGCATTGTTAACTTTACTTCTGCTGGATGTCTGTCAACAACTTCCCGCCTACTCCCACGTTTTCCGGCGAAGATGAACGCAGGTAAACCACGAATGCTGATTTGTCGATGCCGGTAGCTTTACTGGCTGACTCGGTAAAAGATTCAATCAGCTCCCTTTTCTTATCCTTTTCCAGCTCCGGACCATAAAAAAATATCGTTGGCACGAAAAACCATCCTTTCTGTTTTAGCTTAGTAATTAATATGGAGAGCTTGATTATAACAAACTTTGACCAAACAAACTTATATGCTTTCAATATCTATCCTTTGAATCCATGACTTCCCGGGTTACGGTTTTTTTTGCAAAATCAGGGGCTGGTCATGATCCGGAAAGTATTATAACAAGGTTCTGGAGACAATCCCCAGAGATAAGATGTCTCTACCACGTCGGGAACGATGCATTTTTGACACTTGTTCCCTAAATCGATCAATTTTCGGCGATCCTGCTCACTGATTATTTCCTTCAAGCCCTTTTCTCTTACGTTACCAACTGAGCTTCCGGGAGTAAAACAATTTAAGGCGGTACCGTCGGCGAGCACATTTAAGAAGACCAGGGGAACCCGGCACCGGTAATCCCCCCCTTCAAGCATATATTCCTGCAAATAGCGGCGGCAGTTGTTAACGGGCAAGCCTTGTTTTTTTAACTCCAAAAATCTCCGGGCCGCATAGCGGAAACCCTCAAAAGATGCAAGATCGGGCCGGTTTGTTTGCCCTTCTCCGCCGGGCAATTCACCCTCCATAGCCGGAGAAAGATAAAGCGATAGACCCAGATCCCGGGCCAGGTAAGCAACCCCTTCGGCATCTTTTTCGTTATCCCGGTGAAGTATACAGTTTATAAACAGTTTGATCCGGGGATAATTATCACGGATAAGCCTGGCTCCTTTCACTGCCCGCTCGAACAAACCGGGGCAATTCCTGAACGCATCATGCCTGGAGGCTTCGGGATAATCGAGGGAAACGATTAAACCATCCACTTCCGGCCCCAGTTGATCATATGTTTCAGGGAGATAATAACCGTTGGTGATGACGACAGTAAGCATGCCCGCCTGCCGGGAAGCGCGACAGAGCACTGGTAAATCTTCACGACAAAGAGGTTCTCCGCCCCATATTACATTGGCCACAAAACCGGTTTCCGAAGCTTCTGAATAAAGAGTTTCATTGTCTGCTGTGCTCATTTCTTCAGCCACGTTGTCTCTCCAAAAGCAGGTCGGACACTGGCAGTTGCAACGGGCAGTAACCAGGTGAGAGAGAAAAAAGGGAGTTTTCCGCAATCCAAGGCGACTTGCAATGATCGCTTTAAATAAAGGCATGGCTTGTAAACGAAGCAGACCCATCGTGGCACCCCATTTCTGTCTTTTCTCCACGTTCGGTATTTACATCTTCTGATTTATTTCCAGCCTATTATGGCCAAAAGCAAATGTCAACTTCTGCGGCGCTTTGTCGCCCGGCTCCCTTAATAATTGCAACTGCCGCAGAAAGTCCGTGTCAAAAAAACCCGGTGATTATGCTCCGGGCAAATTGATGAAGTTTAACTTGCCTTTTTACAGACCAAAACCGGGGAGTATTCTTCTCCCCGGCTTTAGCAGTGGTTAAGGTTCTTTGGGCAGAAACTTATTCGATGACCGGTATTTCAGTTTCGTCTCCGGTGGCAACGAACTCAATCGGCAGGTCGGTTTCTTCAACTACAACCAGGTCATAAGGGTAGGTCAGAGCCTGAGTAACAACTTCATCTTCGCCCGGTTCGCTAAAATTAGCGGTGACAACCAGCTTTTCTTCTTGCTCAACTACAGCGGCAATTTCTACGTCAAAACCGCCTGTCGGCTTTTCGCCGTAAGTTACCAGGATATAAAGTTCATCATTATACAACCGGGTCTGCCCACCGAATGTTTCCCGTGAATTTTCGATCCACTCTTCTATTTCGGCAGGATGCCCATCATTATCGTTGATCGGATCTTCAGGTCTAATATCCTCTTCCATTGTTCCAGGTTCACCACAGCCATAAACGAAAAGAATTGTTGATGCCAGCATAGTAATTAGTAATACTCTCTTTAACATGTAAATACCTCCTTGATATTTGTTCTTTGTAATAGAAAGCTTCTTATGCTCCTCTATATATGCAGACAATTTATTAGCCAGATTGGTTCAAACACCTGAGCTGGGCAAACCAGTTCCTTCAAAGTTGAGTATGAATAGGCAGCTATACAAAAAATATTATTTAAAGGAAATAACCCGGGGCGCGGCGAAAGAAATTGAGTTGGAAGGCAAAAATGAGGAAAACAGATTCGAATCAGGTGGCTATATGGCAAATGACAGAAACCCTCCATGCAAACAGGGCCAGGTTCTTGCAGTGGAAATCACCGACCTTAATCACCGGGGCGAAGGTGTGGGCAAAACCGGCGGTTTTACGCTGTTTGTCCCGCAAGCGCTGCCCGGAGAAATTGCCAGGGTAGAAATTAGCGCCGTTAGAAAAAATTTTGCCGGAGCCAAGCTTCTTACCCTGGAACAATCTTCCCCCCACCGGGTAAACCCGCCCTGCCCTTACTTTCCTGAATGTGGCGGATGCCAGATCCAGCACCTTTCCTATGAAAAACAGCTGGCCTGGAAAAATGAAAAAGTGTTTGAAACCCTGCGCCGCATCGCCGGCGCGGAACCATCCATCCAACCGGTCCTGGGCACGGCCAATCCCTGGCGTTACCGCAATAAAGCCCAGGTTCACCTTGGTATAGCAAATGACCGGGTTAAAACCGGCTTTTACCAGCAGCGAAGCCACCAGATCATCGACATAACAGATTGCCTGGTTCAACACCCCCATAACGGAAAAATGATCAACGCCATCCGCCAGGCAGCTCAAGAATTTGCCGACCGGAAAACCATTCCGGCCGGCGAAGATCCCTTGCCGGCTAACAGGGCCGCAATCCGTTCTTCTTTTTCCACCGGCAAGAGCATGATCATTCTTACCGGCGCCGCCACCAGTAAGAACAGCCCTTTATTTCTGAAAACATACCTGCAAAAGCTGGCTGACCTGATCAACTTCAAGGCCAAGGAGCCGCCGGCCGGTATTATCCTTCATCAGCCTGACAAAGCCGGCGATCGTCACATCACCCTTTCCGGGCAACCGTACCTTGAAGAAGATATTGCCCCGTTCCACTACCGCCTTTCCCCCCGGTCATTTTTCCAGGTCAATCCCGGGCAGGCCGGGATATTATACGAGCAAGCGGCGTCACTATCCGGCCGTCCACGTACCGCTTACGATCTTTACTGCGGAACAGGCAATTTTGCTCTCTACTTAAGCAAAACGGCAGAACAGGTGATCGGAATCGACTCCGATGGCTCAGCGATAAAAGACGCCAATGAAAACGCCGCCCTGAACAAGATCGGCAATATCCAATTTATCAATGCCCGGGCTGAAGATGTGACGGACCTTTTAATCAAAGGAAACCACCCTAAAACAGTTTTTCTCAACCCACCCCGCCAGGGCTGCTCCCCGGGCCTCCTTGAAGCTATAATCAGAGCCAAACCCGAACGCATCGTTTATATCTCCTGCAGCCCGGCCACCCTGGCGCGCGATATCGACCGTCTGCAGCAAAGCAGTTATGCTGTAAAATTGGTCCAACCGGTTGATATGTTTCCCCATACCAGCCACGTGGAAAGTGTGGCTTTAATAGAAAGGCGGCAAGCTTAAATGACTGGAGTGAAGGTTTAAGATGGACGGGCCAAAAAGAATTAATATAAAACCGGGAACCGCTGTATTGATTGTGCAAAAAAAAGATCAACAAAGCGGTAAACTTACAGAAGGCGTTGTTAAAAAAATCCTCACTAAATCTGCCTCTCATCGCCATGGGATAAAAGTATTACTTGCAAGCGGAGCGATTGGCCGGGTGAAAAAAGTTAAAACAGAATAGTTGTCCTTAAAAAACTGCAGCATCTAATAACGTGGGCCCTGATTCTTTCTTATTTGAGCGATCCCGCGAACACCCATGGACGCTGTATTTAGCAGGGATCATTTTTAAAGCCAACTTTATGGTGCCGGATCGTCCAGGGTCAGGTATAAACTACCTCCCCCCGGCCAGCAGGTATTTGGCTAAAAGCGCTGTGACCGGAACAGCGGCAATCAGGCCGATGCTTCCGGCCGCACCGCGGACAAATTCAGTGGCGATTATGTCCATGTTGATCACCTTCAGCCAGTCCATCTCGTAACCCATAACCAGTAAAAGCATCGGTGTGGCGGCGCCGACATAGGCCAGAATCAGCGTGTTGGCCATAGTGCCCATTACGTCGCGGCCGACATTCAGGGCCCCATTGAAAAGATCTCCGCCCGAAATGTCAGGCCTGGCCTGCTTGATTTCCGCCGCCGCGGAAGCCACCGACATCCCTATATCGGTAATCGCCCCGAGTGAGCCGATAATTATACCGGCAAATAAAAGGCCCCGGAAATCGATGCTGTGATCCAGAAAGTAGAGCATTTGCGCTTCATGAGTGCCAAAACCGGTTAAACGGGCTATGCTGCCCGCCCAGAAGGCCATCAAGCCGGCCACGACCACCCCGGTGATCGTTCCCAGGATGGCAACCAGGGATTTGAGGTTTAAACCGCCGATGACAAACAGGGTAAAGGTAATGGCCAGGCAGGCCATGGCTACCGCCAGAGGGATCGGGCTGTAGCCCAGAAGCAGTAGAGGTAAAAGAAACTGGAAAATCAAGAATATCGTCACCGCCAGGGTAATAATCGTTTTCAGTCCCTTCATGCGGCCGACAAGGAGCAAAACGATGATAAATACGCCGATCAGGTAGTATACTCCCCGGTCCCGGGCCATATCCTGGACATAAACCTGTTCGAAACTGCCTTCTTCACCAAGAGAGACCACGATTACTTCCTGGCCTTCTTCGAGGATAAAATCATAAACCGGATCGCCTTCAAAGAAGGTGTTTATGATATCAATTTTTTTACCCTGGTAAGGCCCGCTGGTTAGTTCGACAACCACTTCCTGCTCAATAACGGTATAATATTCCCGGTGATCTTCTTTGGTTTCATCTATCTCCAGCACCCGCGCCCGGTAATAATGATCTTCAGCGGAAGGTTCTTCTTCAAGCAGATCCTCTGTTGAGGGATCCTGCAGTGAAGGATCTTCGATTAACGGATCGTCTTCAAGAGGATCATCGCCTGACACAGCACCGGCCGTTGTGCTCAGGCTAAGTACAATAATTGCTGTCCAAATAGATATTTTCAACATGGGCTAACCTCCTGTTGTCAAAAATCACCTGTATTTTTCTGCCTGATTGTTATCCGGAATTGGCGGTGTTGATAATTGCCTCGGATAGGGTCGGGTGAATGTGCATCATCTCCTGAATATCATAGATGGTAGCGCCCAGATACACGGCTGTGATTAGCTCGTGGATCAGTTCTCCTGCTTCCGGGCCAATGATGTAGGCGCCCAGGATTTTGCCGTTATTATTATCCACAGTCATTTTAATAAAGCCTGCAAATTTTTCCATTGCCCGCGCCCGTCCCTGGAATTTAAACGGGTAGTGTTGGATTTTTACCTCAAATCCTGCAGCAACTGCTGCTGCTTCATCCAGGCCAACACCGGCTATTTCCGGTTCGGTAAATATGGCAAATGGGATCAGCCTGT
The DNA here is from genome assembly GCA_007130825.1 of Syntrophomonadaceae bacterium. Lineage (GTDB taxonomy): Bacteria > Bacillota > Dethiobacteria > DTU022 > DTU022 > B1SED10-74M. The sequence goes on from SLRT01000079.1 coordinate 29,871, forward strand.
TGGAAGAAACGATTTCTTTGCCCCCGGTAAAGAAGCGGTAAAGCAGTAAAGAATCGTGCCAGGCCCTGTGGGTAAACATCATCCCCCCGGTAGCATCGCCGATAGCCCAGATTCCTTCAGCGCTTGTTTTAAACCTTTCATCAACAACAATATAACCCCGCTGATCTGTTTCGACCCCCACTTTCTCCAGGTCAAGCTGATCACTGTTGGGCTTCCTGCCGGTGGCGACAAGAATTTGGTCGGCAGTGTAGCGCACCGGTCCGCCGGCGGTCTCATCAAGCACGCAGATCGATTCACCTTCCACGCTGACCGAACCGATCCTGGTATCAGTCTTGATCAAAACTCCTTCTTCTTCGAGTATTCTGCGGATTTCTTCTGATATTTCCGGGTCAAGATTTGGAGCCAGGTAATCCCCGCGTTGCAGGATCGTCACTTTCACGCCCAGGCGGGCAAAGAGTTGTGAAAACTCAAGGGCGATAATTCCGCCACCCAGGATAATCAGGCTTTCGGGAAGCGCCTTCATTTCCATCACAGAAGTGGAGGTCAGGTAATTCACATCGCTCAGACCCGGCACCGCCGGCACTGCCGTCCGAGCCCCGGTGGCAATGACAATTTTTTCTGCAGAAATAGTCTCCCCGTTAACCGCTACTGTTTTAGGCCCGGTAAAAACTGCCTGCCCCTCATATAAAGTAATCCGCTCGTTTTTATCCACATTCTTGTATCTACGGTTACGGATCCTTCCGACCAGCTCATCCTTGCGGTTAACCATCGCCGGCCAATCCGCCTGCGGGGGCTCAGCGATAACCCCCACTTTATGAGCATCACGGACCGTCTGCATCACCCGTGCCGAAGAAATCAGCGTTTTTGAAGGAATACAGCCAACATTTATACAAGTACCCCCCAGGTAGCTCGATTCGACGAGAGCAATCTGCCAGCCTTTAGCTGCAAGCGGAAAAATTAGATTCGTTCCCGCAGTTCCACCTCCGAGAACAATCAAATCATAGTATTTTCGATCAGGCATATCTAAGTCTCTCCCTTCGTCAACAATTATCGCTACAATTAGTCCTTAGCATTTATTTCAAGCTTGGGCTCCGGCTTTAGAGGCAAAAAAATGTCAGCGTCCGATGAAAAGCTGCGTATAATAATGCCTGCCATCACTGCCAACATAAATACCCACACCGACATACTGAAAATCAGGACTCAGGATATTTCTTCTATGACCCGGTGAATTCATCAAATTATTATGAACGGAACCGACATTGCCGCTAGTATTCCAGGCCAGGTTTTCACCCGCCGTCCGGTAGTTAATCCCGTAGTAAAGCAATAAACTGGTAAAGCTGCCGTGGGTGGGTGAATTATGACTGAAATATTTGTTATCAACCATATCCTTACTCTTGGCCCGGGCAGCAGCAGTTATCTGGCTGTTAACCTGCAAAGCAGGCAGACCGGCCTCATTCCTGGCCCGGTTAATAAAGTTAACCATCTGCTGCTCTTTACCGGCGGTTAGCGCCGGGCTTGAAAGAACCGCACCTTGTGAAAAACCCCGGGAAGCTTTCCTCAGCTCAGCAGGTGAAGGATCAGGTTCCGGCCCCGCTTTCTCACCGGGATTGAAGCGCTGATCTTTATCCGCCTTAAAGATCAGCGCGTAAAAGTTAACCCCTTCTTTCCCTCTGTCTTCCACCGTATCTTCTAAGTCACCAGGAGGAAATTGCTCATCATGGTAGTCCAAGGCCAGTTTTGCGGCATTTTCGTTTCCGACAGCAAGAAAAAACACCAGCGGCATCAGCAGGAGGATGAAGCTGAAAAAAAAGCAGGTGTATAAAAATATTTTAGTATTCATCGCATATCTCCCTGCACCACACTTTATTCCTGTCCAGAACAAAGCGCTGTTGTGATTATCTTTCTAACGGAGAAGGTTTAAGTTTCACAAGCATTTGATCAGGCTTATAACCTGCTGCTTTCATTCCAGTTCCCGGTGGACCAGCGCAGGTCACGGTTGGTGATAATTCCTTTAAGCGATTCATTAGCTTTTCCGTTCCGGGTAATCAATACCGCTTCTATCTTCTTCCCTTCATTCTGCCAGCGATAAAACAAACCGGGAATTTCTTGAAGCGATTTATCTACGGCAACAAATTCATAGCTGTCAACCTCACCGGCCACGCAAATTATATCTTTTATGGTCGTTTTTTCAATGTCGAAATAATTATTGGCCAGGCTCAAACCCATCCACTGCTAAAAAGCGTTCGGAATTATTTAGCTCACTCATTACAGCGAAAATTCATCCTCTTACTGCCTCATTACGGAGCTTACATTATTATTCACCACCGCCTTTGAAAATCCTGCTCTTTTGCAATCCCGGCGGGGACAACTGTAAAACCAGCCTGCCAAATGAAATAATATGTTATAGTAGTAAACAGGTAAAAGCTATATTTGCCCAAACCTGACTGCGGTCCGGGCCTTGCGCTGATGATTGAGATAATCAAAGAAGTGGAATATAAAATATCGACTAAAACCTTTGGGGAGGATATCTATGCCGGATTGTGTGTTTTGTCAGCGGGAAAACCTGGCAGTTGTTGCGGAAAACAAACAGGCTATGGCTTTTTACGACGCCTGCCCGATTAATCAGGGCCATATCCTGGTGATCCCAAAAAGGCATGTCGAAACCTACTTTGATGCAACTGCGCACGAACATGCTGCCATAATCGACCTGATTTACCGGATAAAAGACTATTTACAGAAAAAATATAACCCCGATGGATATAACATCGGGGCCAATGTAGGTCCGGCCGCCGGCCAGACGGTGTTTCACTTTCACATCCATGTTATTCCCCGCTACAGGGGAGACGTAACCGACCCGCGGGGCGGTATAAGAAAAGTTATCTCCCACCGGAAACGGTGATCGCAATCATCGGGCTCAAAAAACTAAGAAACGCACCCACCCCTCCGGTTATTCTGCCAGGAGCGCCTCAAGTTCTTCAGCAGACGTGACCGGCGCCAGGCAGCGCATATCCCGGCAGTATTGAGCGGTTGCTCCCTCCCCGGGCGCCTTGATATCCTTTAAAAAAGGACAGAGCTCGAAGATAATATCACCTTCACCGCTGTCACCAACCGGACAGAAAAGCAGGTCCAGGTGGGGCCGAAATGAATTTCTGGCTGAAGCTGCCATTTCCATCACCGCTTCCGATCCGGCCTGACCGGTAATGATTAACTCTTCAGGCGGAGAAAGGGCATAATCAAGAGCCACAAGCAGGGCGGTATGACCGGTTGGAAACCGTTTAAGCATGTCATCCTGGGCGCTTAACAACGCTTCTCCTTTTTCAACCAGGCTGTTCTGACGCAGTAAACGGCCCAGCTTCAGGTAATTTGCCACGCTTACCGATACACACGAAGGCATGGCCCCGTCATACGTTTCGGCAATAACCGGCAAATCGGCAATAATATCATTTGAAGTGCTTAACTTAAGCTTTCCATCGCCCCGGTTCAGCAGCCGGTCCATAGCCATGGTTAATTGGTAAGCCTGCTCAAGACGACGGCTGTCAAAAGTAGCCTGGTAAAGCTCCAGCAAGCCCCGGGCCAGGAAAGCATAATCCTCGAGGAAAGCAGGAATAGCCGCTTCTCCCACGCGGTAACGCCTGTAAAGCAAGCCTTCCCCTGAAACCATCTTCTCCAGTATAAAATCAGCGGCACGGTCTGCTGATTCGGCATACCCGGTTTCACCGAGCACTACCGCCCCCCGGGCCAGGGCTGAGATAATCATCCCGTTCCAGGCGGTGATGATTTTATCATCGCGAAAAGGCCTTTCCCGCTGAGCGCGCGCCTGGAGCAAAACTGCGCGCGACTCCTCTAAAATCTCCGCTAGATCAGCTGTGGAAATACCCCGTTCGGCAGCAAAATCTTCAGCATCCTGCACCAGGTGCAAAACGCTTTTACCCTTTTCAAAGTTACCCTTTTCAGTTACCCCCAAATAATCAGCCACCAGGCGGCCGCGTTCGGATCCGAGCAATTCGATAATTTCTTCACGGTTCCAGACATAAAAGGTCCCTTCTTCCCCTTCACTGTCTGCATCTTCAGCTGAATAAAAACCGCCTTCCGGGGAGGCTAGTTCGGCCAAGACATAACTAAAAATCTTGCGGGCAAAATCAGCCATTTCCGGATCGCCGGAGGCCTGAAAAGCTTCCAGGGCAGCGGCAGCAGTTGTGGCCTGATCATAGAGCATCTTCTCAAAATGAGGCACCAGCCATTGCCGGTCAACCGAATAGCGGTGCATACCGTAACCCAACTGGTCGAATATACCGCCACGGTGCATCGCCTTCAGGGTATTGACGGCCATATCTAGCGCTTCGTCAGAACCAGTGCGCTTCCAGTAACTCAATAAAAAGTTGAGCTGATGCGGCGCCGGAAATTTAGGCGCATCGCCAAACCCGCCGTTAGCGCCGTCATAACTACCTGCTAACTGCCGGTAAGCGTTATTTAGCAGATCTTTATCCGGCAGTTTGCGTTCCGCCGATTTTTCAGTTCCGGGCAGATCGCCCCGGGCATGCTTACGCAAAGCTTCAGCGATTTCCTGGGCAGACTGTTCCACCTGCTCACGGTCACCGCGCCAGATCTCGATTAGTTTCGGCAAAAATTCAAGCAGACCGCTAATGCCCTGCCGGGAATGCTTTGGCAAATAGGTAGCGGCAAAAAAAGGTTTTTTCTCCGCTGTCATAAACACGGTCAGCGGCCAGCCGCCCTGGCCGGTCATCGCCTGGCAGGCGGTCATATAGATTTGATCCAGGTCCGGCCGCTCTTCCCGGTCAACCTTGATCGAAATAAAATCCTGATTGAGCAGGTCTGCTACTTCCCGATCTTCAAATGATTCCTTTTCCATGACATGACACCAGTGACAGGTGGAGTAACCGATGCTAAGAAATATCGGTTTATCTTCCTCTTTTGCTTTTTTAAAAGCCTCTTCTCCCCACGGGTGCCAATCAACCGGGTTGTAGGCATGCTGGAGCAAATAAGGCGATTTTTCGTTAATCAGGCGATTTGCTTTCTTTTGATCATTATTTTTCATCTTTACTCATCTCCTCGGTCGAATTATATACTATTTCTATCATTTTAATATATTATAGCACAGCTTTCCTGCCCACTGCAATAACCGGTAACAGCTTGCCCCAGATAAAGATATTTCCATTATAAAAGCCCGGGAATAAAAGCTCGCTTAGTGTCAAGGTTAAGAACCGGTTGGGAATGAAGTTAGTGCTAAACGTGTAAGTTATATCTGCAAACAATTCCATGATTAAGCCGTATTTTTTTAACAAAATCTTAACATTTGTCCCATTAAACTGCCTGACATGCTGATTATACTGAACATGAAGAGTTAAAAAACATTTAAAACCATGGAGGTTATAGACATGAAAAAGACATTGATAGTGATAGCGGTGCTTACAGCAGTCTTGATGGCTGCATCTTCCGTAACCTTTGCCTACGGAGGTCCGGGCCAGGGTCAAAGCGGAGCAGAGCATGATACCTGCATTAAGGAGTATCTTTCTGAAACGGAACAAGCGCAATTTATGGCGGTCATTACCGATTTCAAGGATAGAATGCTTGAGCTGCGCGATATAATGCGCGAATTAAGAGAGGAAGGCGACTTCGAAGCGTTCCTCGATGTCCGTGAGAAACGCCTTGAAGCTATGGAAGAAAAACATGATAAACTAAGTGAAATCGTGCCCGATGAATTAATGGACCGGTTTGAAAGCAATGGACGAAATAAACGCAACACCAGCCGGGAAAGTGGAAGCGGCGGCTTTAATAAACAAAAAGGCACAGGACATTAAACTGTAAGCAGCCGGTCGAACTCTAAACAAAGAACAATCAACAACACGATGTAACCGGCTGTTTAGAGCAAACGCCCCGCGGTGGGGCCGAGGTTAAATCCGGACTCCACCCCGGGCTTCATATAGATTAGATCCACGGGGCCTTTTTAGTCCCCGTGGATTAGTTCTTTCTACTTGTTTTAACTTCCGTTTATGTTTACAATTAACCAAAAAAAGGAGCATGATCAATGGCTGTTATCTGGGTTGTCGACGACGAAGAAAATATCCGCAACCTGATCAGGCGCTACCTTGAAAAAGAAGATTACACAGTACGCACCTTTAATTCTGCTGAAGAGTTAAATAATGCGCTGGTCAGCAGCCTGCCCGATATGTTTATTCTTGATATTATGCTTCCGGGAGTGGACGGACTGGCTCTCTGCCGAACAATTCGAGAAAACTATGATCTGCCCATAATCTTCGTTTCGGCCCGCGGTGAAGAATTCGATCGAGTGCTGGGTCTGGAACTCGGCGGAGATGACTACCTGGCCAAACCATTCAGCCCCCGTGAACTGCTCATCCGGGTGAAAAACATCTTCCGCCGCCTCCAAACAGCAGATAACCCTGAGAAAAAAATGGTTTTCAAAAATATCATTATCGACCCGGAGAAAAGATCAGTAATCGTCAACAATGAAGAAGTCAATTTTACCGGTAAGGAGTTCGATCTTTTCTATCTCCTGGCCGGTTCTCCCAACCGCCCTTTCAGTAGACAGCTGCTGCTGGAAAAAATATGGGGTTTTGACTATGAGGGGGCGGAAAGGGCAGTTGATGATACGGTGAAACGAATCCGTAAAAAAATTCGCGAGAAAGGAGCCCTGCCGGCTCTAACCACGGTTTGGGGCTATGGCTACAAACTCGATGTTTAAACGCATATTTACAGGTTACCTGGCCGTGCTGGTCATATCTTTTGCTGTATTGGCCCTGGCTTTCAGCTTTACTGTTCGCTACTACCTGATTACCGACACCGTGCGCAGTCTTTACCGGGTGGCCGAAACTTTATCGACCACCGCCATCGATACACGCATGCACGGCAGCGGACAGATGCGCGGGGCTTATTTTAACCTGGCCAACCGCATCGCCTACGCTGAATATGTGTTGATCAAACCGGACGGAACCATTCTCGACAGCAGCGATATTGAAGCTTACCCGCCGGGGGCGGAAATGCTCAATGAAGCATTTCTGGATCTGGCCTTTGGTCAAGAAAACAGCGAAAGTATGATTGAGGGTGACCGGGTAGCTGTTTCTTTTCCAATCATCCTCGGTGAAGAGCGAGGAGAAGCTTCCCTGGTCCTTTATTCCCAGCTCGATGTCCTCACCCGGCTAAACCGCAGTATACTGGGTATCCTGGCCTTTGCCGTGGGAGCGGGCATACTTGTCTCTGTTTTATCCGGACTTTTTGTTACCCGCCTCGTGGTCGGACCCCTGCAGCAGCTAAAAAACAAGGCCAACCAAATGGCCAGGAGAGAATTTAGCGGAAAACTGGCCATCAACACCGGCGACGAAGTTGAAGAGCTGGCCGATACTTTTAACGATATGGCCAGTCAACTGGCCGAATATGATCGCTCCCAAAAAGACTTTTTTCAGAAAGCCTCCCACGAGCTAAAAACACCGTTAATGTCCATCCAGGGTTATGCCGAAGCGATAAAAGACGGGATCATACCGAAAAACGAAAAAGAAAAGGGCCTGGAGATAATCATCAAGGAATCAGGACGCATGAAAGCCCTGGTCGATGAATTCATTTACCTTTCGAAGATGGAAACATTAAACGAAAGCTATGACTTTGAACTGGTCACACTCGATGAAGCGGTACAAGAAGCAATTTACGCCGTAAACAGCCTGGCCCTGGAAAAAGATGTCAGCATTGAAACCTCGATCACATCCGGCAACAATGTAATCGAGGGCGACCCGGAAAAAATCCACCGCCTTTTGCTTAATATTCTAAGCAATGCCCTGCATTATGCGCGTAAAAATGTCGTTGTGATTCTCAATAACGCTGAGATCGTGGTTGAAGACGACGGACCGGGCTTTTGCAGCGAAGACCTGGAAAAAGTCTTCGATCCTTTTTTCCATAAGAGCAAAAAAGAAAGCAGCGGCCTGGGCCTGGCTATTTCCCGGGTAATTGTCGAAAAACACGGTGGGACGATCACAGTTAAAAACAAACCCGGAAACGGGGCAAAGATTATAATCGCTTTTAAAAAAGCCGGACCGAAAATCTATAAAGATGTTAATTGATGCGGCTAATTTAGTTCTAAGGACTCATAGGGCACGTGTATTTACGGTTTTTTTGGACAGGAAAACAGCAGTTCCCGGATCAATTCGGGTGGAAGAGAACCGTATTTCAACAGAGCATGATGAAACTCTTTTAAGTTGAAATCGTTTCCTTTTTTCTTCCGGTATTCTTCCACAATCTTTAAAATCTCCAGTTTGCCGATAAGGTAGCTCATCGGTTGCGTGGGGGTAGCAGTATAACGCCGGACCTCGGTAACAGCGCTGTTTCTCTCCAGCAGGGCTACTTTTTCCATGTAATCCACTGCTTCGTCAAAAGCCATTTTACCGGTATGCAAACTTACATCGGCTACTATACGGCAGGCCCGCCACAGCTGGTCCTTCAACCGGTGCAGACGATTCCGGGGATCTTTTAAATAGCCCTGCTGTTCCATCAACTGTTCGCAGTAAAAAGCCCAGCCTTCTATGAAAAGGGTGCTGTGGGCAATTTTTTTCAGCAGGGATGACGCCCGGTTTGCATAACACAGCTGGAGATGATGGCCGGGATAACCTTCATGGAGAACAGTCAGGGGAACCGAATAATAACTGTGCTCTCCGAGCTGGGCTTCTTTTTCTGCAGGGTCTTTGTCAGGATCCACCGGTGTCACGAAAAATCTTCCCGTCTGTTCTTCTTCCAGTGGAGCCGGGTTCAAA
>SLRT01000145.1 GCA_007130825.1 Syntrophomonadaceae bacterium
CCACATTTTACAACCACTTTGGAAACCTTGTTTTCAGACTCCCAGCTTAAATACTTACCATCGACCGAAACCTTGTAATCAACTTTAACAGTTTCGTTTTCTGATACGTCTGGGTAGTCGTGTCCAAGGTCTTCCAGTTCTACGTCACACGGAATTTCTTTTCTGCCTTCTTTTTCAAACCCAGGTACATCTTCATCGTCCTCATCTTTTACTTCGACTTTGTGATTATCAGCACCTTTTCCGCTAAGTGGATTTCCATCCACTTTATCTGGCTCTACTCCTGCCTCTGATGTTCCATCCGATGTTTCGCTTGAAGGCGTTACTTCTGCTTCAGATTCACTGCTCGCAAACGCTGTAATAGGCGACAGAACCATCATTAAAACAATGGTAATTGCGATAAAACATATCGTTCTGTTTTGATTGGTTTTGTAAAGAAACATTCGTCATTACCTCCCTTCGTATAAATAAAAACCCACAACAATCTTTCCGATGGTGAGTCCGGTTTCACTACTGGCTCAACCTAGTTAAAGTGACCACATCTAAACCAGGCTTCATCGCTTCCATCAACCTAAATCAGTATTTATTACCACTACCCCCTCCTTTAATACTTATATGAGATTTTCCCAAAAAAATTTTAATATAACATGAACTGAGCTTAGGATGCTTTTTTTAACAATCTTAACCTCAGTCTAACAACACTTGTATTATTTATATCTCACTCCGCATTTTCTAACATCACTCTTTAGTATTATCTTTGCTGGTAAAAAAGAGTAATATATTTTACCCTTAATTACATTTATTAACATCACTTTAATTTATTATATCTCTTCAGCGTTACGAGTTTGTTACAAACTGCATTTCAACATAAAAAAATGTGCCTGTATAACCAGGCACACCATTGGGGGTATATTAAACAGCTGTTTTATGCTCTTATTATTAGCCTGCTATTTTTCCATCTCCTCCAGCATGGCTATGATCCGGACATGGTAAGTTGGCGAGGGGGCCCACTTACCGCTTAAATCTTCGAGCGTTTTAACTGTTCCGGCCCAGGATAAGCGGGCGACCAGGTGGTAGCGGCCATGTGGTTCACCGGTTGGGGGCAAACCGACATAGGCGGATATGTGGTTAAAATGGGCCCGCACTCCATCTTCTGCGTCGGCGAACTTTTCATGATCTTCGGGCTCATTACCGTCAGCGTCGGCTGTTTTTATCCCGGCCCAGTTGTTATATTCCGCGGGAACCTGGCCATGGAAGCGGCCAAAGCCGGTCTCTAATGCTGACTGGGCATAGAGCACTTCCGGCCTTATACCGGTTTTTTCTGCGTATTTCCAGTAAAGCGGCGCTATGTCGATGAAGCGTTGATTGGCTCTTTTTTCTTTCGCCCACTGCAGGGCATCGGATATGGAAACTTTTGCTGAAGCAACAATCACAGTTTCGGCGCAATATTTATCATCTTTCGGTTCCCCGGCCGGATTATCTTCAGGTTCCGAACTGCCTGATTCCCGGTTCGGGTCTTCTGTTTTTCCGCTTTCACCGGAATCTATTACTTCACGGACCACTTTTCCCGAAGTTAATGAAACTGCCTTGATTTGATCAGGCCTTTCTACCACAAGCGCTTCTCCGCTTGTAAGATATTGGTTCAGATCAAATGAACCTCCATTACTGAGAACCAGGGCATACTGGTCCAGCACATGGTCATAATCGATATAACGATTTTCGCTGGTGTATAAAGCCGTAAGTTTGATTTCTGCGAAATCAGCATAGAGCCCGTCCGGCTTACCGATAATTTTAAGAGCATAAGAATCAAGCAAATCTTCGTAATCGTACTGGTGATACCCGCCGTCATCGCATTTGGCTAATAAACCGTCGACTGCTGCCGCAGCGGGTATGCTAAAAAGTAGAATTAATGAAAGCGCTGCAAAAAGCGGGTAAACTGTTTTAGGCCAGTTGTGAAAAAGGGTCACACGAATCATATCCGGGCCGCAGCCCTTATTTTCAGATCGGGGTATTTGCACGGAAAAGTCCCTCCTTAACGAGGGACCGACAAAGAAAAACAAAACCAGTTTCGGCAATCAGGCGGTCATAGCTCCTTCATGCAGCCTTAGACCCTTGACTTTGCACCCCTGTCTTTCGGCAGGTTGGCCTTTGTCGGTCAGGTTTTTAAGCGTTATTTATTTTTTATCCGCTTTAATGATCCGGCCTGTTTATCTTATATTATACTGATTATTTTGTCAATGACGGCTCAAATAATTGGTTTCAGGGAAGCCGGCCATTTCAGGCAAGCCTTACATTTTTTGAGATCCGGCTTGACACAGCAGGACCGATTCATATAAGCTCTCTATCGGCCAGCTTTAAACATTCGTCGGCAGCATTCAGGCCGAAGTTTAATTCTTCTAAGGTGATCGCAATCGGCGGGGCAATGAAAAGATAATTCCAGCGGATGTAGAGATAAACTCCCTTGTCTCTAAGGCACCTGTCGATCCGGGCCGCGATCCCGGGAGCGGGGCCGTTTTAGGGAGCAAGCGGGTAAATTATTATCGTCTTAAAAAAATTGAGGTTCTTACCCGCCCCCGATATAGGGGATTACAGCTACCTGGTCACCGTCTTGCAGCTGATGTTCCAGGTTAACATGTTTGCCGTTGACCATGAACTCAGCGTTGGCCAATTTTTGATCGTCGACCAGGGCATAGTTGAGCTGATCTTCTAACTGACGGGAAAGATAGAGGGCCAGCTGCTGCAGGTCGATAGCGTCAACCTGCAGATGGACAGTTTGCTCATCGGGCTTACCTTTTTTTGAATAGGGCGGAAACAGCTTAACGGTCAGTTTCATACCCGGTATTTTCGGCTTACAGCCGGCATTTACCTTCTTTTTAAAGCAATTTCAGTAAAATATCCGGGGGCTGGTGCTGCGGGCTGCATAAGCAAAACGAGCCCGGGGCGTAACTGATCATGCGGCCGCGCTTCTTTGCCGCAATCTCCCCGGCAGGCGGTCCCTTGGCCTTAATGATCACCGTTTCCGTTAGTTGCCCCGCCTCGAACAGCCTTGAACCCGGAGATTATATCGAGCAGTTCTTCGGTGATCGCGGCCTGGCGCTGGTGCTGGTAAGCTGTTTTCAATTCATCAAGGCGCTCATTTATATTTTTTTCGGCAGCCTGCATCGCTGCCAGGCGGCTGGTGTTTTCAGCGGCCAAAGAAAGGGCGCAGGCCCGGTAAAGGGAGACAAAGAAGTACTGGCGCAGCAGGGCAGATAAAAGCCGTGCGGTGGGCAGGGTGAAGGTGGGCAGGGAACGCGATTGCCACTTCAGCCTTGTTTCCCGCAGGCGGGCCATGCTGACCGGAAGGAGGGTCTCGGCCCGGGGGCTGAATCCGCCGGCGCGGGGCCGGTTGTAAAAGAGCAGGACCCGCTCCACCCCCTCGCCGGAGCGCCACCATTCAATGGTCTCAAGCAGCAGCTGGATAAACGGGGTAATCGCGCTGATCGATGTGGGCATGGTAAAGTCCCGGGCCGGATCGATACCGGCCGTCCTGATCCGGCTTATGGCCTGTTCGCCGATGGCGGTAATGATTTTGTCCGCCGGCAAACGGTTTCCTGCTTCTTTTTTTTCGAGCCAGTAACCTTCCAGGGCGTAAGAGACAATCTGTTCATTAAAACGGCCGGCCAGGCCGTGGTCGGAGCCGAATACAAGCACCAGCACAGGCCGGCTTTCATCCACCGCCGGATCAGCGGCGCTTTCCAGGTCCCGGGATAAAACCACCGAAAGACCGAGTTCAACAGTGTGATAGTAGTCATCCAGCGATTCGGCCGCTTTTTCATACTGCCGTACGCTGGTGGCAGCCAAGGCCTTCATCGTTCTAACAATTGACGAAAGGTCTTCACCGCCGGCTATCTTCTTTTGCAGGGTTTCAAGGGTCGAGCTCAAAGGTTAGTCCTCCCCGTCGGATCCTTGCGTGGATCCTTCTTCCGGCTGTCCGTCCTGATCAATCATTTCTTTTGCTGTTATTGCTGCTTCGCCTTGCTTTTCTTCTTCCGGGGCCAGGACCCGGCGTGCAGTATCGATGATTGCGGTTTGGTCTTCGTCAGCGAGCAACTCCCCTGCTTCGATCTTGCGGCAAATATCAGGGAGCCCTGAAGTTACCGCCTCGCGCACTTTCTTTTCCGCTACGGTAATTTCTTCTACCTCCAGATCATCGAAAAGCCCTTCGGTTACCGCCAGTAAAGTGGCAATCTGCTCCGGGATGGTCAGCGGCTGCAGTTCGGGCTGAGTGAGCACCTTGCGCACCCGGCGCCCCCGCTCGATTGTCCGGCGGGTATTTTCGTCGAGACGGGTACCGAAACGGGCAAACATTTCCAGCTCTTCAAACTGGGCGTAGGAAAGCCGCAAATCCCCGGTAACGCTGCGGTAAGCGGGGAGCTGGGTCTTTCCGCCCACCCGCGAGACCGACTTTCCGACATCGACTGCCGGCAGGTGGTTGCGCTGGAAAAGGTCCGGTGAAATATAGATCTGGCCGTCGGTGATCGAGATCAGGTTGGTCGGGATATAGGCTGAAATGTTCTGGGCCTGGGTCTCGATAATCGGCAGGGCGGTCAGCGAACCGCCGCCGTATTCTTCACGCAGGTGAGTGGACCGTTCAAGTAAGCGGGAATGGAGATAAAAAATATCGCCGGGGTAGGCTTCCCGCCCCGGAGGCCTTTCTAAAAGCAGGGACAATTCACGGTAAGAGCGGGCATGCAGGGTCAAATCGTCGTAGACGATCAGCACATCGCTGCCCTGTTCCATGTAATATTCGGCGATGGTGGTGGCCGCGTACGGAGCGATAAAACGCAGGCCGGGCGGGCCGTCACCAGAAGCGACTACTATGGTGGAATAGTCCATGGCCCCGTATTCACGCAGCTGGGCAATAAATTTGGCCACGTCGGCTCCCTGCTTTCCAATCGAACAGTAGACGCAAATAACATTCTTGTCGGCCTGGTTGATAATCGTATCGAGAGCAATGGCCGTCTTGCCAATCTGTCGATCGCCCAAAATCAGTTCGCGCTGGCCCCGGCCGACCGGGATCAGGGCATCGACCACTTTAAGCCCGGTCTGCAGCGGTTCGGTAACCGGAGAACGGGCCATGATCGGCGGCGCTTCCCGTTCGACCGGCCTTCTTTCTGCAAAGCTAAACGGACCCAGGTTGTCAAGGGGCCGGGCCGCGGCATCGATCACCCGGCCGAGGAGGCCCTCGCCAACCGGTATATCGACCACCCGGCCGGTACGGCGGACCCGTTCTCCGGAAGCGACATGCTCCGAGGAACCGAGCATGATCACCCCAACCTGGTCCGGGTCGAGGTTAAAAGCAATACCGGTGATCCCGCCGGAAAACTCCACCAGTTCGTCGGCCTGCACCCCGGCCAGGCCGGATATGCGGGCAATACCATTGCCGGTGGAAATCACTGTACCGCTTTCTTCCACTTTCGGTTCGGGCTTGACTGTTTCCAGAGCCTGCCGGAGGGCCTGATCAGTGGAGTCGACAGCACTGTGCAGTGAACTGAGCAGGGATTTTCTTTCGCTTTCGGGCTTAGCCATCACCGGAGACCTCCTCGCCGTTATCCACATGAGCGGCGCTTGCCCGGTTATATTCCGCGCCGCTTTTAGCCTCTCTCCCACGGCCCCTGTGCTCGAGATCCTTTAAAACCTGCTCTTCAACATCCTCCAGGTAGCTATCTATGCTCCAGGCCACCCGGTAACCGCCGACAGCGAGTTCAAGGCCGCACACCAGGGAGGGGTCGGTTTTTACCGCCAGTTCGAGGTTTGTCTCCGGATCAGGAATAATTTCCTGCTGCAGGCTGGATTTAAGCTGCTTTAATTTATCCTCTGCCGGCTCAAAAGCGCTGTGCAGGACCAGCTTATAGTCACCGGCGGCCAGGGCTTTCTGCAGGGATTTTCTTTCCTCCGGGGGGAGATCGGTAATTTTCCTGATAAACAGGTCCCAGGTAAGGGACTCGAGGCGTGAGTCGGCCAGGTCCTGCAAACAGCGGCGGGCGATAGAACAAGCCTGCCGGCCGATGCGGCGGCGCAGTTCACTGATAAATGACTCTTTTTCCCGCTCAAAGGCTTCTTCCCAGCTGCGCCTTGTTTCCTCCACTTCGCGGCGGGCCTGATCGAGCATTCCGCGCTTTTCTTTTTCGGCATCAATATGAGCCTTTTCCCTTATTTCTTCCTCCCGCTCCTGCAGTTCCTCCGTTTTGCGCCGGTAGGCCTGCGATTGCTGCACGGCTTCTTTCTTCTTTTCCGCCGCATCTTCTTCCCGCTGCACTATTTTTTGTTCACGCTGATCCATGGCCCGGATAATCGGTCCATAAAGAAAATAGCGCAGTAAAAATACCAGGACCAGGAAATTGATAATCTGAAAAATAATTGTATACCAGTCTATAATCATAGTCGTTCTCCTGTAAATAAGTCTTCAGTGATCCGCCCCTTGCTCCCCAACCTGGACGAGCCGGTTCCAGCAAAGTTAAGCTTGAAAATGACCCCTGCTAAACTTGGTGCACACGGGCGTTTGCGAAAATCGCTATAAAAAAGTTTTGCCAAAAATGCGCAGCACTTCAGGATTAAGGGCCTAGGGCAGAAAATAGTTCCAGAATGGATTGGCAAAAATCAGGATCATGGTCACCACAAAACAGTAGATCGCGGTCGACTCGATCATGGCCAATCCGACAAAAAGGGTGCGGGTAATGGTGTTAGCCTCGTCAGGCTGTTGGGCAATCGAGCTTAAAGCCTGAGAGACCGCGCGCCCCTGTCCCAGGGCCGGTCCGATCGAGCCAAATGCGATGGTCAGCCCGGCGGTGGCGATGGAAATAATACCGACAAGCGCTAAAGTTTCCATGTTATTCTTCTCCTTTTTTCTCTATTTCCGCATGTGCCTTGCTGGCCGAAGCGATATAGACCATGGCCAGTATGGCAAAAATATAAGCCTGGATCAACCCGGTGAGCAGGCCGAGGGCCTGCATGACCACCGGAAAAATAAGCGGGGTAATCGTCAACAAGATGGCCACGATAATTGTGCCGCTCATCATATTGCCGTAGAGTCGAACGGCCAGGGCCAGGGTGCGGCTCAGCTCGCCGATTAAATTGAAAGGCAGCATAAAGAAGGTCGGCTGCAGGTACTGCCGCAGATAATTGACTATCCCCTGGCGGGTAATGCCGAAAACAGGCACAGCGATAAAGACACAGATGGCCAAAGCCGCCGTGGTCGAAAGCGAACTGGTCGGCGGGGTATAACCGGGAACAATGGCCAGGATATTGGAAAAGGCGATAAAGATAAAAAGCGTCCCGACAAAGGGGAGATACGGGCCCGGCTCCTGCTGGCTTACTTCCCGAATCTGATCATTGATTCCGTTGATCAGCACTTCCAGGAGGTTTTGCCAGCGGGACAGTTCTCCTTCGCTGCTCAGTTTCCTGGTCACCAGCCACGATCCAAAGGTGAGCAGGAAGATGACCAGCCAGGTAAAAAATACAGTCGAGTTGATCTTAAACCAACCCCATTGAAAAAAGACAATTTCATCAGGATTGATGGTCAATGCTTAAACAGCCTCCTTCCTTCGTAATCTTTTCCACGAAACCTGTTCCGGCCCAAGCCGGACAAACCAGGCAGCAATCAGGTTTTAGCGCTTCCTCGTAACACCAGAACTATTTAGTTTTAACCGCCATATTTATGTTTTAAATACCCTGATCACCCTAAGCGGCCGATCCAGGTAACCCCCATCCAAAAAAAGTAAACGGCCATCACCATCAGGAAAGCGCCCAGCACCGTTACGACCCCGGAATAGATGCGATCGCTGATAAATTTCTTTCCGGTAACCAGGAAAACGGCAATAACCAGAAGCCAGGCAAGGTCGGCCAGGATGTGGCCCCCGAAAAAGAGCAGTACCCCCAGCGAGCCGTGCTGCTGCGAAAGAGCCACGTAACCGGCGCCCACCGTGGCCCACCAGAGAAACCAGTAGGGATTGGCCAGGGTGGTCAGCACCCCTGCTGAAACCGGCCCCACCGTATTGCCCCCGCCGCTGCCGACCTGGCGCAGAGACAAGGAACCGCCCCGGGCACTTTTGATCATACCCCAGCCCATCCAGATTAAAACCGCCCCGCCGATAATACCGATTACTCCGGCAACCTCCGGCGCGGCCATAAAACGGCCCAGGCCGAAAATCAACAACACCACTACCATTATTTCTATCAACCCGTGTCCCAGGGTGACCAGGGGGGCGGCAATAACGCCTTTTTTAAGGGTATGTTCGGCGGTTACCGCTGTCACCGGACCGGGCATCAGGGCACCGGATAGGCCGACGATGAATGCAGTGGAAAATAATATTGCCAGGTCCATATTTAAACCACCTTTAAACCGCCGCGAAATTTCATCTGAACAATTTCATCTGAACAAAGATAACGGCTGCGGTTATTGATCCTGATTTAAACGTCTTCAGCGCCGGAAGCAGAAAATATTCTTTTCAGCTCCGTTTTGGCGGAAGGTGAGAAAAGTAAAACGGTTTCCTCGATGTCTTTCAGGTGCCCGCAGAGCTCTTCTTTTTCAACCCCGCCGGGGGCATAAACGACAAATAAAGCATTTCGGGTATTAGCTGTCATCATGGTCCGCTGATCCGGACCATAAATGACACTGGATATTATTCCTTCCTGATCGGCCATGGTCATATCCCGGGGCTTAAGCTGCTGGAGTTCCCCGTTAAGCTTAAGGTAGCTTTCGCCGCCGGCGGCGATATCGACGGTAACCGGCGGGAGCAGTTTTTCCAGGTCGTGTCCGGCCGTAAGCAGAAGGTTTTTCATCTCGGCCATGAACATGGCATCCACCAGCGCGTTCACCACGGGAAAAGGCTTCTTTTTACCGACCAGGGTTTTAAACTGCTGCAGGAGGGGATAGGTTTTTTTGAAACGTTTATAGTAAGCTGTATAGGCCTGAACCGGCTGCAGTGACTTCAGATCGTTTTCGTCTGTGAAGCGGGCGCACAGTTCATTTTCAAGTCCGCGTTTGTGCCTTTCTAATGCCGGGTGCTCTGGGCTATTTTCTATACTTTTCAGGATCAAAACAGCAACCCGGGCATCAGGGTAGGTTTCTTTCCAGTGCTCAGAGACAGCAAACATGGCAAAAACTCCTTTACAGGTTATTATTAATCATTTTTTTATTCTTCCGCAACAAGCCAAACAACATAAATAGCGTTTACCGGTATCGCTGATACAATAACATTCCCCCGAGTCGCACTCCACCTGGCAACCTGGAATAATCGGTTTTTGCCGAAAAGAACACATTTCTTGATTCAAGCGCGGTTTTTACTCCCTTTATTTCATGAAGATGCTTTATATTCTCCGCCCGGTTTCAGCTTACAGGTCAGAATAACGCGGGCGACCAGGAAACCGGCCAGGGCGGCAATTAAATGCTGCCAGCCGGCGATCAGCAGAAGATAAAAACCGGCCAGGACGACGACAGTGCGGACAATAAAGCTGACCACGAAGAGGAAATACGGTCTGCCGGCGCCGGTTATTTTCTGCACCGTCCACCACAACCCGCCGAAAAAAAAGGTTCCGAGCAGCATGCCGGCTAAAAGTGATAAAAGCAAGTAAAACCAGAACACGGGAGAAAACCCCTTCCGCGAGCCTTTCTAATCATCTGCATATTCGTCGTCATCGGGGCGGCTCTCCTTGTTAACCCAGTACCAGGCATTCAGGCAGCCGATTATCAGGCCGATAAACAGCAGGGTCAGGGTCCAGGAGTACGGGCCGGGCCAGGTGCGATCAATCCACATCCCGATCACCACTCCGATCAGGGTGGTAACGGCAATAGTCCAGCCGACCATGCCGAACATACCCAGCCCAAACCAGACACTGCGGTCGCGGGTGCGGCGGGCCTTGATCCGCCTGCCCGCCTTTTTGCCCACAGTTCCGGGCAGGTTTTTACGGTCGCTGTCTTTGGCATGATCCTTTTTTTTATACTTGTTTCGGCTGCTGCTTTTATCTTTGCCGTCCACTACCGTTCCCCTCCCAGGCGGGTGAACCGCCGCAGGGTGTCAGCCTCCAGCCGGGACATCACTGACCGGGCCCTTTTTTCGCTTTCACCGAGCACTTTCAGTTCGCTTTCCACCGTCTCCTGCAGGCGCTCCAGGTCATCGCCGGCAACGGCCCGGGCTGCTGAAACATAAACCTGGTTGCCCTGCTTGACCAAGATCCCTTCATCTAAGGCGATGAAACGCTCCCGGCCTGCCGCAGTCAGGTAAGAAAATATCCCGGGAACCAGGGCGGCCACAAAATCAATATGGCGGGGCAGCATGGTAAAAAAGCCGTTTTCTGCCTCGGCGCTAACTTTTTCTACTTCTTCTTCCAGTAAAACTCCAGCCGGAAGTAGTATTTTTAAGTTCAATTCCAAGCGCTCCTTTAAATCCGGACCTGATCTGTTTCTTGCTTGGCAGCGGCACACCGGGCCGGCTTAATCAAAAAAGCTTATTATTAATCATTATTTCCGGCGCCTCCGGATTGAGCGTTATTTTCTTTAACCCGGGCCCCTTCCTCTCCCTCTTTTCCCTCTTCCCGTTCCTCTTCCTGTTCCTCTTCAGGCTGCGCCTGCTCTTCGGAACCGGACCGGGACTTGATATCGCCAATTTTACCGAGCATGTAAAGATCTGATTCGGAACGCCCGGAAAATTCATCGTTCAAAATGCGTTCACAGCCGTCCAGGGCATCCTCCAGTTCGACCACCCGCCCGCTGTAACCGGTAAACTGCTCGGTGGTCACAAAAGGCTGGGTCAGGAAGCGTTCCAGGCGTCGGGCCCGGTTGACGACCCGGCGGTCTTCCTGGGACAGTTCCTCCAGGCCGAGCATGGCGATGATATCTTTCAGCTCCTCGTATTCGGCCAGGGTGCGCCGCACCTCCTGGGCCGCCAGGTAGTGCCGTTCACCGACCACCAGGGGCGTAAGCATTTTTGACCAGGAGCGCAGGGGATCGACTGCCGGATATAAACCTTCACTGGCCCGCTTGCGCGATAAAATGATCGAAGCCGAAAGGTGGGCGAAGGTATGGGTAGCCGAAGGATCGGTAAAATCATCGGCGGGAACATAAACCGCCTGGATGGAGGTGATCGCCCCGGTGGCGGTATTCGAGATGCGCTCCTGCAGCCCGGCAATTTCTGTGGAAAGGGTGGGCTGGTAGCCGACCCGGGAAGGCATTTTGCCGAGCAAACCGGAAACTTCCGATCCGGCCTGGACGAAACGAAAAATATTATCGATTAAAAATAACACATCCTGATTTTCCTCATCCCGGAAATATTCAGCCATGGTCAGGGCGGAATGACCGACCAGGTAGCGCGCCCCGGGAGGCTCGTTCATTTGGCCAAAAATCATTACCGTGTTGTCGAGAACGCCCGCTTCCTTTATATCACGGTAAAGTTCCTCGGCTTCGCGCGAGCGCTCCCCGATGCCGCAAAAGATGCTCACCCCTTCATACTTGCCCACTGTATTGTTAATCAGCTCGGTAATCAAAACGGTTTTTCCCACCCCGGCCCCGCCAAAGAGGCCGGCCTTGCCACCCCGCTCCAGGGGAGTTAACAAATCGATCGCCTTGATCCCGGTTTCAAAAATTTCAGCCCGGTTAACCCGGCGGGAAATTGAGACCGGCGGTTGATGGATACCCCGTTTTTCTCCAGCGGGAAGCGCGCCCTTTTCGTCGATCGTTTCACCGAAAACATTAAACATCCGCCCGAGGACCTGCCTGCCCACCGGGACCTGAATCATAACGTTAGTGTCTAAAACCGGATCGCCGCGGCGCAGACCGCCGGTCGGCGAAAGGGCAATACCGCGCACCACGCCGCCCTGATGGTGGGAGACCACTTCGATCACGATATCACTTTTTGGACCGGCTTCAAGTTTGGTGGACAGCGGGGGCTGCCTGGCCGGAAAATAAACATCGACTACGCTGCCGCGTACGGCTGATACCGTGCCCATATTTTTTTCATCATCGCCGGCAGCAAAAGCTTGTTCCCGATTCATAGCTAAACGCTCCTATTATTAATGACCAAACGGTTTAATGCTTTTATTATACTATTGGCTATAAAGGTGTATATTCCTTTATAAATCTTCACTTACAGCCCAATTATGTGCTTTTTAGGCCAGATAAAACAAAGACGTCTGCACCGTTTTTTCCAGCGCTCCGTGGCCCGGCAAAAAATTCCAATAATTTTTTTTAAAAAAATATTGAAATAACTATTGACAAGTCCCCCGGACCGTGCTATTATACATTTACCAGGTTCCGAGAGACTGAAAGGTGAGCCGGGTTCGGTTCAAAGGGAGAAACCGGTGAAAGAGAAAGGCGCAAGCGTTGATTGGAAGCCGGAACTATCCACAAGAATCGGGCAGCTGAAAGGAACGGTAGCAGAAAGGTAAAATCAGGGTAAAACCGAACTTTACCGGGAAGCATCGGAAAACCGCAGCGCAGGATCTTCAAAAACTGGCCGGAGGTCAAAAGAAGTCGTCTGCAGAGGCGATGGAAAATGACTGCAGAGGGTCGGGAAAAGAGGTTCTGCAGGTAAAACCGCAGGTCTGTTGGAACCTGGTTTTATAATGTCTTTTTTTACTTCGGCCGGTTAAACTCGGCGATGAACTGCAAGTTACGATATCTTTCATTGTAATCCAGGCCATAACCGACCACGAAGATATTGGCAATATCAAACCCCTTGTATTCAACGGGAACATCGACAATGCGGCGCGCTTCCACATTGAGCAGAGTGCATACTTTTAAGCTGGCCGGATTTCTTGTTTTCAGGTTGCGCAGCAGGTAACCAAGGCTCAGGCCGGTATCGACAATACCCTCGACGATGAGGACGTCTTTACCGGTAATGTTCAAGTCCAGGTCTTTGGTTATGCGCACCACACCGGTTGAATCGGCCTGCTCACTGTAATGTGAAATACTGATAAAGTCGATGGCAAACGGAATATGCATCTTGCGCGTTAAATCAATTAGAAAATAGGTGCTGCCGCGCAGCACCCCGATCATGATCAGCTCCCGGCCCGCATAATGATCTGAAATTATTTTACCGAGTTCGCTTATTTTTTCTTCTATCTGCTCCGGGGTAAACAAAATTTTCAGCTGGTCTTCTTCATAGGGCATTTTTTCTCTCAACTTTCTTCCCCTTCTTTTTCATCCTGGTCGATACTGTGTTTTTTTAACAGGCTTTCAAAGCCCCTTTTATCAATCAGGCGCACATTAATATGCGGGTAAAGCTCTTTCATCCGCCTGATTTTACGATTTTTTTTCCAGGCCTGTCGCGGTTTTTGCGTGGTCAGCTCGATAAAGAGGTCTTGATCGGGCAAATAGAAATCGGGAGAAAATGCCTCGACCACATTGCCCTCACTGTCCCATTCGAGAAAAAAGGTCCGCGGTTCATATTGCCAGCGTATACGATAGAAATCGAGCATGTGGGCAAATTCTTCTTCGCTCGGGTGCATGAATTGATCCGCTTCTGCGTCTGCGGGAGGAATAACGGCCCTTTCTTCGATTTCACCGACGCCCGGCCCGTCTTTAACCTCCCGCGGTTCGGCATGGATGCGGTAGGCATTAATTACCAGGTCTGCTGCATCCTCAAACTCCATTTTATCGGTACTCAGCAGCAGGTCGTACAATCGCAGATTGTTCCAGTTGACATCGAATATCTGCCGGTAGTAGCGGCTTTTATCGCGGTCCTGTTCTTTGACCAGCTTAACGGCAGTTTCGGAAGCCAGGTTATAAGCTTTCATCACCCGTTGAACGCGCCGGGTAAACTGGGCTATGATCCGCACATGCAGCGCAGGAGGATAATCGCGGAAAAGAATTGATCCCCCGCGTCCTAATATAACCAGGTTGTTACGAATGGCCAGGTCATATATAAAGTCGTGTATCGCTTCAATATATTGCTGTTCGAAGTGGCTATCCTGCTCTTTGCCGATTTGATTTTCCGGGTCCGGTAAAGGCTTTTCGATCCCGTATTGAGTTAAACCCCGGGCGATCGTATCTTTGTTAACCAAAAGAAACCCCGTCTTTTCAGCCACAAAACGGGCTATGTTTTCGCCCCCGCTGCCAAACTCGCGTGAGATGGTAATTATACCCAATAACAGACCTCCCGCAAGATCTTATCTGAGAAACCCGCTGATAATCGCTTCTTCGGCGTCTTTTTCAGTCAGTCCCAGGGTCATCAGTTTAATCAGCTGCTCGCCGGCAATTTTGCCAATTGCCGCTTCGTGCACCAGTTCCGCTGCAGCGTTTTTAGCCCATATTTCGGGCACTGAACGGACGGTGGCCTGACCCATAATAATCGAATCGCACTCAACATGCCCGCGGCCGGGACCGTAAGCCAGCAGTCGCGGGTTAAAACTCTGTTTGGAAGATCCCTGGGCCACAGAACGGGAGACAATCCGGGCCGTGCTTTCCTCGGCCATCAGTTTAACCAGGACA
>SLRT01000167.1 GCA_007130825.1 Syntrophomonadaceae bacterium
AAAAGAATCGTCCATTTACCGCACATCAAGCCCGCATTAAAGTATTTATGTTGGAGCATTGATGTGCCACTCAATTATATTAACAGGGGGTGATTGATAACTTTACAAGGTTTAGAGAAAGACCAGGCGAGTGTTTTTTTCCTTATTCAAAATCTTAATCAAGGAGTTGTTGTAAATTGGCAGACGCTCTTTTGGCCTTCAATGATTGGCTTAACTCTATCGTATGGGGCCCTCCGTTTATGATTCTCTTGGTTGGTACCGGACTCTACCTTACTGTCCGTCTGGGGTTCTTCCAGTTTACCCACCTGGGGCACGCCTGGAAACATACTTTCGGACGGTATTTATCAAAAACCAAAGAAGAAGAAGGGGGGTCCATTACCTCTTTCCAGGCTGTAGCTTCAGCCATGGCCGCAACGATCGGCGTGGGCAATATTGCCGGGGTTAGCACTGCTATCGCCCTTGGTGGACCCGGGGCAGTATTCTGGATGTGGCTTACCGCCCTGGTCGGAATGGCCACCAAATTCGGGGAAGCCAGCCTGGGTTTGAAGTATCGTGAAATAGATGAAAAAACCGGAGAAATATCCGGTGGTGTTATGTACTACATCGAAAAAGGACTGGGCCCGAAATGGAAGCCGCTGGCTGTCATTTACGGTTTATTGGCCGGAATCGCTGCTTTCGGAATTGGCTGTATGGTACAGGCCAATACCGCTGCTCACGCTTTTGAAACCGGTTTTGGTGTTCCTCCCTATATTTCTGGTATCGTAATTGTCATTTTAGTAGCCCTGGTTACTCTCGGAGGAATTAAGCGAATCGCTATGACCGCTGAACGAATCGTGCCGATAATGGCCATCATCTACATCATTGCCGCATTAATCATTGTCATCATGAACATCTCCAGTTTGGGTTGGGCTTTCGGCCAGATCTTTTATTATGCCTTTAACCCAATATCTGCTACCGGCGGTTTTGCCGGCGCAGGCGTAGCTGCTGCCGTACGCTACGGTATTGCCCGCGGTATTTTTTCCAACGAGGCCGGCCTGGGTGCTGCTTCTATCGTTCACGCCCAGGCAAAAAACACTCCCACCCGCCAGGGTATGTGGGGCATCTGGGAAACCTTTATCGACACTATCGTTGTCTGCACCATGACCTCGCTGGTAATTATCCTAACCGGTGCAATACCCACTGGAACCACAGGCGCTGAACTGGCCTCTACAGCATTTACCAGGGGACTGCCCGGACCAGGTGGTATGCTTGTGTTAATTTCCCTGATTCTCTTCTCCTATACGACCATGCTCACCTGGAATTTCTACGGTGAAAAGAGCTGGGAATACATTTTTGGAAGAGGGGTTGTCCTCCCTTATCGCTTGTTATTCCTGGGATTCTTATACGTAGGCGCCATTGGCGGTTTGGTCTTGATCTGGGATATTGCCGATACCATGAACGGGTTGATGGCTGCTCCCAACCTGATCGCTTTACTCGTTCTGGCCGGAGTACTGGCCAAAGAGAAAAACGAATATCTAACTGGATTTATGGGTAAAATTAAACCGCCTGGTGAATAGAATCATAATTACTAAAACTACTAGCCTATTTTAAAAAAATCATAATAAACCCTGGCCTGTCTTAAAAAATTAAGATTGGCCAGGGTTTTATGTGAATTAACGATCCGCTGCTTTCGCGACCTGTATAGAACTGAGTAGGATTAAACTTTTTGGAATGACCTGACCTGGACTAGCCTGCGCCATAAAGTTGGATTTAAAATGATCCTTATCTAAACAAGGCGTACATCGGCGGTCCCGGAATCACTAAAAATGTCCTGCCAAGTATAGCACTTTTAAATGAAGGGCTGAATTAACTAAAATAGGGCTAATTTCTTACTGGCGGTGTTATAATTGACAGTTCCAATTCGGGCAACCCGGGCAGAAGTAAATCTTGAAAATCTTAAGCACAACCTGTCATGTTTTCGTGCCCATATTGCTGATAAAACCCAAATTATGGCCGTTGTTAAAGCCGATGCCTATGGCCACGGTTCAGTTAAAGTAGCCGGTACAGCATTAAATCATGGCGCAAGCCGGCTGGGTGTGGCCTTTGTCGAGGAAGGCATAATACTGCGTGAACATGGATTCAACGCCCCGATACTGGTTTTAAACCCTCCTTTTGCCGACCAGGTTGAGCTATTTTTTGAGTATAACCTTGTTCCCACGATATTTACCGCGGACACAGCAAAGCTGTTTTCAAGCCAGGCAGTTAAAAGAAAACAACAGAAAAATATACATGTTAAAGTAGATACCGGTATGGGCAGAGTTGGAGTATTCCCCCACTCTGCGGCTGAAGAATTTATGCAGTCGATCAGCAATCTACCAAACCTGGTTATCGAGGGTATTTACACCCATTTTGCCACCGCTGATGAAAAAGATAAGAGTTATGCAAAAAAACAGCTTGCCAGGTTCTTGCAGGTAATAAATGATTTAAAGCAGAAAAGAATTTGTCCCCCTGTAGTCCATGCAGCAAACAGTGCGGCGGCCCTTGAACTGCCGGAAGCATGGCTTGATATGGTCCGTTTAGGGATTAGCATGTACGGACACTACCCCTCCGGTGAAATAAACAAAGATACATTGCCTTTAAAACCACTGATGAGTTTAAAAAGCAGAATTTCTTATCTCAAACAGGTGCCGGCCGGAACCTGTATCAGTTATGGTTGCACCTACAATACACATGGTAATACATTGGTTGCAACCATCCCCCTGGGTTACGGGGATGGCTATAGCAGGGTGCTTTCCAATCAGGCTGATGTTTTGATCAAAGGGAAACGCCATCCTGTAATCGGACGGGTATGTATGGACCAGTTTATGGTAGATGTGAGCAAAGATCCACAAGTAAAAACCGGAGATGAGGTTGTGCTGATCGGTAAACAGGGCAATCAAACAATACCGGCTGAAGAAATTGCCGGTTTATTAGGAACAATAAACTATGAAGTACTTTGCGCCGTTAACAAAAGAGTGCCCAGGGTCTATATTTAAACAAATATTTCGCTTCGCTTCGCGTTAATACCGCTTTACCTGCCCGGGTTTTGTTAATAAATACCGGTTGCTATTGAGTAAATATTGTCGTAATATAGAAAAAGAAGGACAATTTACTGTTACCAGTTCTCCCTTACATTTATATTAACACAATATTGAGTTAGGAGGAATTTGTTTATGCCGGTATACGAGTATATTTGTCAGGATTGTAAAAAAATAACCGAAGCGCGATCATCTTTCGCAGAAAAAGAAAAGGGCCTGAGCGTTACCTGCGAACACTGCGGCAGCAAAAAGATGGTCCAGTATTTTGGGAACATGACTGTTACCGCCACATTTCCCTTACATTAATATTCCTTTAAAGCATTAAAAGAAGGCCAGCGGTGAGTGATCGCCGGTCCTTCTTTTTCTTCACCACCATTTAAAGCTCATCAACCCGATTAATAGCTGGAACGAACAACTATAATCATTATCGTTTTTGCCATTGTAAACAACCACCTCCGCTACTCTGATCAGCTTAAGTAATCAAGGGCCAAACGGGTAAAAATTGCCGGGCCGATCCAGAGACATTCTTCATCAAGATCAAACCTGGAGTTATGATGGGGATAAGTTATCCCTTTATCCGGATTGCCGGTGCTGATAACAAAAAATACGCCGGGTACTTTTTCCAAGTATAAAGACATGTCTTCAGTACCCATGTTCGGCTTTTTAATCTCAATTACATTATCAATACCGACTACCTTAGAAATAACTTCGATAAGCCTGGAAGTAAGGACTGGATCGTTTACAGTAGGAGGATAACCGCCTAAGATATCTATTTCCGCCCCGGCCCGGTTTGCTTTGGCGATTGCTGTAGAAATATCGCTTAGCCGCCTGGTGATAAATTGTCGATCAGACTCATAAAGGGTCCTGAAATCGCCGCTAAAGGTTACCCTGGGGGTAACAATATTAAAAGACTCGCCGCCTTCTATCTTACCGACAGTCAAAACAACCGGGTTAAGGGGATCCATTTCACGACTGACTATTTTTTGTAAGGCTAAAATTATTTCCGAGGTAACAGTAATTGCATCGACCCCCAGGTGCGGCAAAGCCCCGTGTGTGCTTTCTCCTTTTACAGTAACATTAAACTTTGTGGCCGCAGCAAGTATCGGCCCTTCACATATACCAATCTGGCCGGTAGTTACCTCCGGGAAAATTTGTCCGACATGTAGCCCAACAGCAGCATCGACCGCTGGATTTTCAAGGCATCCATCCTCGATCATCTTAGCCGCTCCACCGTGACCTTCTTCCCCCGGCTGAAAAAGCAGCTTGATATTGCCCCTCAGCTCCGGGCGCAAATTATTGATGATTTTAGCTGTGCCAAGGAGCATGGCCATATGAGCATCATGACCGCAGGCATGCATGTTACCGTTAGTTGAAGCAAAAGGCAGCCCGGTTGCTTCGGCAATGGGCAGAGCATCCATATCTGCACGCAAGGCCAGGGTCGGACCGGGCTTATCACCCTCAATTAAACCGACAATTCCGGTTTTGGCTGCCAGACGGTAAGTTATCCCGATTTCATCTAAATGTTCCTGGATATAGCCCGAGGTCTGATCCAACGCAAAACCTATTTCGGGAATTTGGTGCAGATCACGCCGCCACTTAATCACTTCTCCATGGACTTCTTGAGCAGCTTTACTGGTATCCACTGTCGCTCCCCTTTCCTGCCATATTAACTTTATGATTTTTTATTTATCAGTTGAATAACCGGCCAGGATTTCTTTAACGGCCATAATCGTTTTTTCTATGTCCCCATGATCCAATTCCTTGTTCGTGGTTAAACGAACCATATCCGGGCCCATAACCCCGGTAAGTATATCTCTTTTCTTAAGCTCGCCGCTAAACCGCTCGGCAGACATAACTGTCGGTTTAACCATAACAATATTTGTGTCAACTTCGGCAGGATTAAATTCAATACCAGTTAATGCAGCCAGACCATCGGCCAACAAGCGGGCGTTGGCATGATCGTCAGCAAGCCTTTCAATCATCGTTTCCAGGGCGACAATACACGCAGCCGCAATAACACCCGCCTGGCGCATACCTCCGCCAAGACGCTTGCGCCAGCGCTTAGCTTCATCTATAAAATCCCGGGATCCGGCAATAATTGAGCCGACCGGGGCTCCCAGGCCCTTGGAAAAACAAAACTGAACCGATGTTACACAAGCAGCAAATTCTTTGACCGGAACTCCCGAAGCAATGGAAGCATTAAATATACGTGCCCCGTCTAGATGAACTGGCAGGTTATGCTTGCAGGCAACGGCGTATATACTTTTCATGTTTTCCAACGGGACAACTCTTCCCCCACCGCGGTTATGGGTATTTTCCAGGCAGATCAGCGAAGTAGGCGGAAGATGGACATCATCTGCGCGAATCGCCCCCTCCACCAGATCCGCCGGTAATATACCTTTTATACCGGGCAGCGGCCTGGGCTGAATTCCGGCAAAAGCAGAGGCGGTTGCCGCTTCGTAGTTGTAAATATGTGAATCCGCGTCCATGATCACTTCACTACCGGGCTGGGTATGGGTTAGCACGGCAATCTGGTTACCCATGGTTCCGCTGGATACATACATAGCCGCTTCCTTGCCCGTCATCTCTGCCGACATTTCCTGCAGCCGGTTTACAGTTGGATCTTCCCCATAAACATCATCACCTACTACCGCTTCACACATCGCCTTGCGCATTTCCTCGGTAGGCAGAGTGATAGTGTCACTTCTTAAGTCAATCATTATACATACCCTCCTGAACTAGTTGGTAATATTGTAGCACTTTTCAATTAAAAATTGGCCGGTCAACCAGGCTATTTAAGTGATCCGGAAAAAAGTCTCGTCAAAATCGGGGTCATCTTGATAACGGGTCATAAAAAATTCCGGCAGCTTGTCGATCTGCTCAAAGAGTGTTGAATCCAGCGCAATACCGGACTTGTTAAAGGCAGTGACAATATCATGCGGATCAGGCGGACACCTTTTAGCGGCAAATAATTTCTGGATATTGGGATGATCTTTATTTTTCCTGTACATACATTGCCCAATTAACACTGTGGCTCCCATACCCGGAGATGGTTCCATCGCTTTTCCGGTAAGCACTTCGATATTATCCCACGGCTCCCCCTGCCAGGCCTGGCGGAGAGCAGTCAGAATCACTCCATTTAACCGGGAACAATAAGTACACATGGTATGATCAAATTTACGATAAAATAGTCCCTGCAATCCCTGCCTGGCCAGCGCCCGGGGCATTTCACCACTTTCCCCGCTGGTATAAGTAAAATTATATTGGTGGTAAGAGGCAACATCCTCAATTTTTTCACCGACTACCCCAAGATCAGAAAGATCAACAGGGCGCCCGGCCCTTGCGGCAGCCCGAACCAGGTGACCCACTTCTGCCGGATCATGACCCAGTATTTTGGTGCCAACCATGTCTGCGGATAAAATATCACCGGAGGCAACCAACAGGTTAGTGCGTCTCATTTGGCCATCAATGCCAGGGCCGCGTTCAAGGCTGTAGATACCGTCTATTATGGTCAGGCCCGGTGGCATCGGATCCGCCAGCCTGGCTACATGGAAATGCAAATCCTGTAGCGGATCTGCGCTGTGGCATTTTTTACGGGAAGAGATATCGATCGCACCTTTAAGATTTTTTATCCCGAGGCTGACCACGGTCTGATTGTGCGACTTCAGAACCGGAACATCCACTAAAAAGTCACTTTCCAGGATATCTTCGTTGAATTTCAGGCTGATACCATCTCCAAGCTCGACTTTTTTAAAGGGCCGCTTTAAAATATTTATATATTTAACCCCGTAACGCTTGTTTAAAGTTTGATAACCCAGAGTCTTAAAAGCATGATCGGGGGTTTCCGTATCATCCGGATCAGCTACAATCCCCTCTCCAATTGTAATGTCTTCAACCCCATACTCCTTAAGTAAAATCACGATATCTTCGATAACCCGCGAGGTGGTAATTACACCCCACTTCGGAAAAGAGCAATTTTTATTCCAAAAAACTATATTTGGTTTAATAAAAACACGATCACCGGGAGACAGGCGGCTAAACCCGTTGCAATTAAAAACCGCTTTCCTTACTGATTCGTACGGCTTAGCGTAACGCACTAATGATACCAGTTTTTTCCTCATTATATTTATCTCCTTCTAAATTACAAACCGCCCATAACTGTTTCTACCGTGATAATAATTTTTTTGCGGAGAAAACCGGACAAGCTTATCATATCATTTTGTTTCCTTAACAATCAAATTTTAAAGTTAAAAAGAACTTCGTACAATAATTCACTGGAATTGAAGAATAAATCAACTTTCCAGAAGGTGGGGTTGATACAGCTTTCAATTAATGGTATGATTTAAAAAACAGCATAAGGATTAGGGGAGCCGGGGTAATCCGGCTGAGAAAGAGCTGTAATTGCTCTGACCCTTAAACCTGATCTGGGTAATGCCAGCGGAGGGAAATTATTACAGGCAGTTTAATGGCTGTCGCCCAAGTTGGCGGCAGCCTTTTAATTTAAGCTGGAAAGGAGAATCTAAATGCCAGTTTGTAATGTTAGCCTGCAGGTAATCCCTTTGGTCCCTGAAAAAGAGGTTTACCCGACAGTAGACAAAGTAATTGATTTGATTGCATCCTCGGGAATTAAGCACATCGTCGGCCCGATGGAAACTACCATGGAAGGAAACCTGGAAGACCTTTTGGAGATAGTAAAAAAGGCCCAGGAAGTTTGTGCTGATGCCGGTGCAAACCGAGTCCTCTCCGTAGTTAAGATTGATTACAGCGACCGGGGAGTGACCATTGATGAAAAAGTTAGCAAGTATCAAAGCTAACCTGCCTGCTGTAGTTATGCTGATGAGCATTGTTGCCCTGTGGGAACTGGTTTGCTTAACAGCAAAAATACCAGAATATGTATTGCCTGCCCCATCATTAATATTTATTGCTCTTTGGGAAAATATTTTTTTGCTGTTGGACCATACCAAGATCACCCTTATAGCGGTCCTGGGCGGCCTGGCCCTGGCTATACTGGTGGCTTTTATCCTGGCAATGGCCATGGATCGCTGGAAACCCTTAAAGCAGGCCCTTTACCCGGTGCTGGTTATATCACAGGCCGTGCCGATTATCGCTTTAGCGCCATTAATGCTGATCTGGTTTGGGGTAGGCTTGTTGCCCAAGGTGCTGATTGTAGCACTGGTCTGTTTTTTCCCCCTGGCTGTAAACTTGGTAGAAGGCTTCAGCCAGGTCGATCCGGAGGCAATTGATTTAATGCAAACCATGCATGCCGATCGCTGGATGATCATGCGTTCGGTGCAGCTGCCTTTTGCCATGCCCTACTTCTTCTCGGGGTTGAAAATTGCGGCAACCTACAGCGTCCTGGGCGCGATAATCGGAGAATGGCTGGGGGCCAGGGCCGGTCTCGGCATCTATATGCTTCGAACTATGCATTCTTATCGCCTCAGCCACCTGTTAGCAGCCATTATCGTCGTGATTATTTTGAGTTTAATCATGTTTAAACTGGCCGAATTGGCCGGCTGGTTGGCTATGCCCTGGAAAAGAGAATCTAATAATCAAATGGAGGGATGATTTATTATGTTTAAAACTAAAAAAATGCAGTTCCCGGCTTGCTTTGTCACTATAATTCTGCTGGTAGTGGTCTTGATGCCAATCGGATGTGCTACCGAAGAACCGGAAGACCCGGATGAAATTACAGTTCTTTTAGACTGGTCACCAAATACAAACTACACCGGGCTTTATACAGCCATCGAAGAAGGATTTTACCACGATGAGGATCTCAAAGTGGAAATAATTGAAGCTCCCGGCAGTGTTGCCCAAATGGTCGCAACCGGCCAGGCTGAATTCGGGATAAGTTACCAGGAAGAAGTAACCTTCGCCCGCTTAAGCGACATACCGGTAGTATCCATTGCTGCTATCATCCAGCATAACACTTCCGGTTTTGCTTCTCTCAAGGAACGCGGAATAGAATCGCCGGCTGATTTCGAAGGAAAAAGTTATGGCGGCTGGGGTTCACCAGTAGAAGAAGCGATGATTAAAGCTTTAATGGAAAATCATGATGCCGATTTTGACCAGGTTGACATTATCACCACCGGCGAAGTAGACTCACTTATCGTTATCGAGCGGGAAGCAGATTTCGCCTGGATATATTACGGCTGGACCGGAATAGAAGCAGAATTGAAAGAAATGGAACTTAACTTTATCGAGCTGCGTGAAGAGGAACCGGCCCTTGATTATTACACCCCGGTGCTGATAAGCAGCGAAAACTTGATTGCCGAAGACCCGGATCTGATTGAACGGTTCATGCGCGCTACGACAAATGGCTATTTGTTGGCTATAGATAGACCCGAAACAGCGGCCCAGCATTTACTCGCTCATGCCCCAGAACTGGATGAAGAACTGGTCATCAACAGCCAGGAATGGTTGGCAGATAAATACCAGGCTGATGCCGATTCATGGGGCCTTCAAGATCAGGAAACCTGGGAAGCTTACAGCCGCTGGCTTTACGAATTCGATCTAATCGAAGAAATGCCTGATGTAGAAAAAGCTTTCACGAACGAGTTTTTGAAATGAGCAGCACCGATAAGTTGATTTTAGAAAATATTTACTCAACCTACTATTCCGGAGAACAGCAGCTGCCGGTACTTAATAATATTTCGCTCAATGTGGGAAAAGGGGAATTTGTTTCGGTCCTCGGACCAAGCGGTTCCGGTAAAAGCACCATTTTAAAAATTGCCTCCGGACTGCTCAGACCAGAGTGGGGGCGGGTCCTGATCGACAGCAAAGATATCACCGGAAAGCCACAGCTGGTCGGCTACATGCCCCAACAGGACCTGCTCTTCCCCTGGAAAACCCTGAAGCAAAACGCCGCACTACCTCTTTTGGCCCAACGCAGTAGCAAAAAGGAGGCATTTACCCGGGTAGAAGAGCTGCTGCCTTCATTCGGGCTGGACGGTTTTTCTGATTATTATCCTTATCAGCTGTCCGGTGGAATGCGCCAGAGAGCCGCTCTGCTGCGCACCATGATGATCGAAAGCGGTTTGATGCTGCTTGATGAACCGTTTGGCGCCCTCGATGCCCTGACAAGGGAACATCTACAAGACTGGCTGCTCGAGATCTGGGGGCGTTTCAAACGCTCCGTCCTATTTGTTACCCACAGTATCGATGAAGCGATTTATCTTTCCGACCGTATTTATGTGATTACAGAACGCCCGGGCAAAATTGCCCTTGAAAAAACAATCGAACTAAAACGACCCCGTTCTAAAACAGTGATTACAACTTCCCTTTTCAGCTCTTATAAACAGCTACTGATCGATTCCCTGAACATCAAATCCGCCGATTACCCGGGTCCTGATTACCAGAAGGAGTCCTGAGGTGATGGTGATTTTGGCCCGGGATTCAGCCAATTCGTTGCTTAAGCCCAGTGTGGAAGCAAAATAAAGGCTTCCACCTCGCAGAGGATATTTCAGCCCCTCCGTAAAAATACCGCTGCTTTCGGCGACCAGGGAAAAAAGTGAAAGGTAATCGCCTGTACTGCCTTCAATAACAACTTCGCTTTTGACCAAACGAATTTCCTGGCGCCGGTCAACAATACAGGCGGGAATATCATGAGAAAGGGGGAAATGAAGCAGCAGCAAATTTACAAAAGCATGGTCCGCCCTGGCGCCCCCCAGGGCGCCGATGATCAATATTTGATCGGGCTGCATTTCAACAGCCTTATCAATAGCCAGTTCCAGATCGGATTTGTCCTTGGCTGCAGGGTGCTTGATCAGCTGTGGTTTTAGCTGCTTTATTTTAACCTGATCATCGGCCCGCAGGGAGTCGAGATCACCGATAACCAGGTCCGGCTTTAAACCCAGGTCCAGGGCATGCCCAGATCCACCGTCGACACAAACAATAAAATCATCAGCTTTAATTAAGCGTTGGTAAAAATCTAAGTCTTCCAAATCACCATTGGCAATAATAACGACTCTTTTTGGGTGCATTGTTTGGTCCTTCTTTCATAAGATACCGGCAGGCGCCGGCATTGTGGAGCTAATCTCCTGAACTATCTCTAGCAATGGAGATTTAATTGTTGCTGCTGCCAGGAGAAAGACTATTAAAATATTTTTTCAAACGCGCCAGGCCTTCTTTGAGGTTTTCCATTGAACAAGCGTAGGATATGCGAATATAGCCCTCTGCTCCCGGACCAAAATCGATCCCCGGTGTTACAGCCACTCCCGCTTCCTCCAAAATGCGCAGGGCAAATGAATAAGAGTCACTGGTATAGTTATTTACGTTGGCCAACATGTAGAAAGCTCCATCCGGAGGCTGAGCCGGAGCTATACCCATTTTTTGTAATTCCCTGTAGAGGTATATGCGCCGATCATTGTAGGCGCTGAAACGCTTTTCAAGAACCTCCGAAGTTTCCTGCAAAGCGGTAATCCCGGCAGACTGGATAAAGGCACAGGCACAGATAAACAGGTTTTGCTGCAGCTTTTGCATGTTCCTGACCATGTCCGGCGGCGCAATCAGGTATCCCAGGCGCCAACCGGTCATAATATTGCGCTTTGAAAAACCGTCAATGACCACGGCACGGTCGGTGAACTCCAATATCGAGTGATCGCGTCCGCTGTAATTAATTCCGTGATAAACTTCATCAGAAACAATATAATGGCCCAGCGCAGCAAGGTCCTGCAGCTCTTTTTTGCCGAGTACAGCCCCCGTGGGATTGGCCGGAGAATTGATTAGGATCCCTTTGACTTTTGGATTAAGATGGTTCTTAACATCCCCGGCCTGCAGCCTGAAAGCATTTTCTTCCCTCACAGGAACCGGTAGGGGTTCAGCTCCTACATAACGGATAAAATTTGGATAGCAAGCATAATAAGGGTCCGACATGATCATCTGCTCACCTTGGTCCAGTAAAGCCGAGAAGGCTAGAAGCATGGCCGATGAAGAACCAGAGGTAACAATAACCTGTTCGGGATAAATTTCAATTCCATAAACCTGCTCGTGGTAGCGGGCAATCTCTTCTCTGAGTTCAGCTTTGCCCAGACTGTGAGTATAAGCGGTATCATTATCTCTAATTGCTTTAATCGCTGCTTCCTTGATGGCAAGAGGAGTCTCTCCGCCCGGTTCACCCAGTTCCAGGTGGATTATTGAAATGCCACAGGACTCCAACTGCTGGGCTTTTTCCAGTATTTCCATAGCCAGAAAGGGCTTTATATCCCGCACCTTCACCGGCAAACCAAATTTTTGCGATTGCTCCGGATATTTTAGGTTCATCACCTAGCCCCCCTGGTTTTCAACCCTGTGTTCTTCTTTTTCCCGGATCACCTCGGCGCAGTATTCAATAATTTCTCTTCGCCGGACTATACCGATAAAAATACCCTGATCATCTACAACCGGAAC
This sequence comes from Syntrophomonadaceae bacterium, assembly GCA_007130825.1. Classification (GTDB taxonomy): domain Bacteria; phylum Bacillota; class Dethiobacteria; order DTU022; family DTU022; genus B1SED10-74M. The sequence continues at coordinate 12,441 of SLRT01000167.1, forward strand.
AAAGTTTTGCTCACTGGCAGCTGTTAAAAGATCAACGATTCGAGAATCAATACGCACCGGCTTTTTTTTCGCTTTAAATGCCAGATCTTTAAGCATAATTTTTTCCATACCGTTAATGTTAAGTCCCTTGGTATTTTTTAACTTCCAAAGCAAATCACCTTCGGTAATAGTTCCGGCATAGTAACCCTGTTCATTTACCAGGGGTACTGCCGAATAACTGTGGCGTTCCATTCTCTCCAGGGCCTGGCGCATCGATGTCTCTGGGGTTAAAAATACTACTTCATTCTTCGGAATTAAAAAAAAAGCGACTTTCATTTAGTATCAAAACTCCTCTGCTTCATTGTCGATTATGCCACCCTTAATGATAGAAAACCCGGCCTTCTGGTAAAGAGCCACCAGTTCCGGTTCAAACAAAACATTTATAGTTTTAACCTGATCTCGCCTGGTTTTTTCAATCACTTTTTTCAACAGGTTCAGGGCAATACCCTTTCTCTGATAATTCGGATGAACAAGTAAATTGCGAATCAAAGCATCATCTACACCATCACTGATTACATCAACAAAACCTACCAGATGTTCACCGTCAAAGCAAGCCGCTGTCATATAGGTAAAACCAATTACTTTTTTTAGCTTATCTTTCCGGCATTCCCAACCAACCGCACTTCTTAAAACCGCGACATCTTCTGCTTCAAGTTCAGGATTTATCACATACTGCAAATGCACCAGTTCACCTCTTATCTTTTTTCAACACTAATTATAACATTTAAGTCCTTTACTATAAGAATTGAATTTTTCGCCCTTGCCCTGCCGCTATATCAAACCGCAAATTTAAAAAAATATCTTTCTGATGGCATACGGCCCGATGTGCGTAAGGCTGCTGCTTCCGGTCAAAAGCATCGTTTTTTTCAACTCATCGTGATATTGCCGTATTAACATGCTCACTCCTTCTTTTTCCCCGCCAACAGCAGCTATCGCTACCGGACGTCCAATTAAGACAGCTTCAGCTCCCAGGGCAAGCAACTTGAATATGTCTTCACCGCTGCGGACTCCCCCGTCGATAAAGATCCTGATTGCACCTTTAACAGCTGCCACTATTTCCGGAAGCACTTCTGCAGTTCCCGGGGTAGATTCCAAAACTCTGCCCCCGTGATTAGAGATCACCAGACCGGCAGCACCGCATTCCACAGCACGGACAGCTTCATCAGCAGTCATGATCCCTTTTAAAATAACCGGGAGGTTGGTACTTCCAGTAATGTAACGCAGTTTTGATACTGATAAAGGCCCGACCGGCTGTCCGGCCCGGTTCAGGTTTTCAAACCCGGCGGCATCAATATCAATACCCACAGCAAGAACACCGCTTTCCTCCGCCTGCTTAATCCGTCTTACAATTTCAGCAGTTTCACGCGGTTTGATTATCGCTATTCCTTTGCCCCCGGCTTTCTCCCGGACAGCCTGCAATCCCATCGCATAAAGCGGCGGATCCGGAGAATCTCCGGTAAAGGCTATTGTCCCGGAAACTTCAGCGCCCTCCACCTGGGAAACGATAAAGTCATAATCATCTACCTGCTTTAAAAAATTATAAGTAGTTTCACACATCGGCGCGACCATAACCGGCAGAGATAGATCAACTCCAAAAAGATTGTAAGTGGTATCGGGCGAAGCAGCGTTGTGGATAGTGCGCAGGTTTAACAATATTTGATCAATAGCAACCCGGTTTCGGCGAAAACCAAGCCTGCTTTTACCCCTGCCGCCCATACCCGGAACCCCACTGATACAAGACCTGCCGTCACAAACAGGACATACCCGGCAAATCCCTTTAAGGCGTTCCCGGGCGCGATCATGAACCTCGTTTAGATCTTTTATTATTTTCACCCCCTGGCCGGCCAATAATTATCGCCATTACACATTCTATAATGGTTATTATTTTTGTCAATAGCATTTAATGTGAATGCCTCCCCCGGCCAACCAGCAGAAGGAGGCATTTCCTGTTTTAACTAT
>SLRT01000014.1 GCA_007130825.1 Syntrophomonadaceae bacterium
CCTGGCCCGTGAAAAAGCTGAAGCGCTTCTCGGTAGAGAACCGGCCCGGTCCCTTGATCAGAAGATTGCCGAAAAAATAAACAGTTACCTTTAAGTAAGCGCTTAAAAGCCGTCTGTTCAACACGAACCGGCTTGTAAAGACCGTCCGGATTAATTAAAAGTATATGACCAAAACTGTCCGTGATCATTGAATTTGACTATTAAAAATGAAAGGTTTGAAATTGAGCCGGGAACTGCATAAGTTAAAGCGGCATTTTGCTGCGAAATGGCCTTTATTAACAACAAAAAAAGTTCCGGTAGCGCTCTATTTTGATTTTTTTGCTGCCGCCAGGCAGGGTATTTCACCCCGCCTGTTTATCGAAGATCCCGCTGTCAAGCGTAACGCAGTGATAAAAACTTTTTTGGAGACCGGCGCGGACGGGTTTGTGATCGGGCGTTTGCCAAGCCCTTTTTCTTATGCTGCCGGCGGTTTTCCAAATTGTATTCACCTGCCCGGATGTGACTTGCCCGAGCATTCAATGTGGCAGTTTGAGGAAAGCAAAGAAACAATTTTTGTCGATGACTACGATTTTATTGCCACTTACGGATGGAATCGCTTTTTAGCACGTTTGCTGCCCCGGTTTACGAACTTTCGAGCCGTTGAATTGCCGGAACTGTTTCAGCGTTCTAAAGAAGAGGGCGCAAGGGATCTGGCAGCCTGGAGGCAGAAAAACATACCTTTAATGTGTGGCGCTGCGGTAACCGCACCTTTTGAGGTGCTCTGTGCCGGGAGGACCATGTTTAAGTTTTTTGAAGATCTGATTATCCGGCCGGAACAGGTTATTAACGCTTTAGAGGGAATGGTTTCTGACTTTATCGAAGGGGCAATTGAAGCGGCCCGGTTTTACGGGATTCCTGCGGTGGTTATCACGGCCCATCGCTCCGGCGGCAACCTGATCTCGCCTCGCCACTTTGAGCAGTTTGCTTTGCCCTTCCTGAGAAAAATGATCGATATGTTTTACCGGGCCGAAATAAATGTAATGCTGCACCTGGATTGCGATTGGACCGAGAATCTGCCTTATTTGAGAGATTTTCCTTGCGGGTTGATCATGCATACAGATGGCAGCACGGACTTAACCCGGGCCGGGAACCTGTTAAAGGACAATTTTATTTTGATGGGTGATGTTCCCGCCCCGATCCTGGCCAGGGGCAGCCCCGAAGAAGTAGAAGAGTATTGCATAAACCTGATTGAAAAGATCGGCAGTGAAAGTCAATTAATCCTCAGCTCCGGTTGTGATGTGCCGATGGATGCCGGGATTGAAAATGTGCGGGCCATGGTCAGGGTGGCAAACCGGTTATGAGCCGCCGGCTGCATACCGGCATCGTTCAGACTGAATTGTGCTCAAAGACAGGTACGCTGAAAAGACTTTTAGGAGTGATTATACTGTTGCCGGTGAGAAAACCAGGATTTTCTAAGCCGGAAAAGAAATTTTCCGATTTTGCCAACTATCAAGACCCCGAAGTGTGGGCCAAGGTTTCCGGTAAGGCTATCTACGGCGCTGATTTAAAATTTCCCGGTATGCTTTACGGTAAAATATTGCGCAGCCCCCACCCCCATGCCCGGGTAAAAAAAATAGATAGCTCCGCTGCCCGGGCAATTCCCGGGGTGCGGGCAGTGCTCACTGCCCGGGATCTGGAAGGCAAGCCGTACGGGATCGTCGTCAACGATGAGCTGCCCCTGGCCCTTAACCGGGTGCGCTATATTGGTGATGAAGTAGCTGCCGTAGCTGCTGTTGACCAGAAAACGGCTGAACTTGCTTTACAGGCGATCGCGGTGGATTATGAACTTCTGCCGGCTGTCTTTGAGCCTGCCAAAGCCCTGTCAGCCGGTTCGCCGCAGTTGCACGAAGAATTTCCAGGAAATGTAGCCTGGGAAAGGAATTTGCAGCGTGGAGATCCGGACAAGGCCTTTAATGAGGCGGCTGTTATCGTTGAAAACTCATTTTCCATTCCTTCTGTCCATCCTGCTTACCTTGAGCCGATTACCTGTGTAGCTAGAAGCGAGTATTTGAATGGCTTAACCATCCATACCGCCCTGCAGTCGCCCGACATTGTCCGTGATATAATTGCCAGGGCGCTGAATATAACTTCTTCAAAGGTCAGGATTATCGGCCCGGTTATGGGCGGCGGTTTTGGTGGGCGGGTTTACGGTAACCTGAAACTATATATAATTTCTTCACTCTTATCCATCCAAACCGGTTCCCCGGTGAAAATGAGTCTGACCCGGGAAGAAGAATTTACAGTCGGTCGTCCGTTGGTCGCGGCTGAAATGAAAGTGAAAATGGCCCTGTGCCGGAACGGGATTATACTGGCCCGTAGATCGGAGATTATAATTGATAACGGGGCTTACTGTGCCCAGGCGCCCTGGGTTTCGAAAACCCTTTCTGAACGAAACGATTCGGTCTACCGTATTCCAAATATAAAAACCAGGGCCAGGCTTGTCTATACCAACAAGGTGCCTACCGCTCAGTACAGGGCCTATGGGAATCAGGTGGCAAATTTTGCCTGTGAGTCATTAATTGACCAGGCGGCAAAAAAACTGGAAATGGATCCGTTGGAAGTGCGCCTGAAAAATTGTACGCACGCCGGGGATATAACCGTACACGGGCTTAAAATAGGCAGCTGCGCACTTGCTGACTGCCTGCGGTCGGCCGCATCAAAAATTGGCTGGCACAGGCGTAATAAAAACCGGGGTTATGGGATCAGCGCCGGCATTCACGCTTCAGGTAGCCTTGTGGCCGATAAGGATTTTCGCGGAGCTTCCGCCCGGGCTGTCCTCGAGCTTGACGGCCGGGTTACCGTTTTTACCGGTGAACAGGATTACGGGCAGGGAGCTTATGCCGCTTTTGCCCAGATTGCGGCCAGGGTGCTGGGGCTGGATCCGCAAATGATCAGAATTTATTCCCGCGATACCCTGGTTACACCTTATTCGCAAGGGGCCCTGGCTAACCGCCAAACTACTATTGGCGGTAAAGCCGTTCAGCTGGCTGCTGAAGATTTAAAAAGAATTATCAGCCAAACTGCCTCGGGTATGTCCGGCGGACCGGTAAACTTTGATGGCGGCTGTATTAAGACTAATTCAGGCAGTCAGCTGGATTTGCCGGCAGTTGCTTATTACCACCATAAGATCACCAGCGGTATGAACCTGGTCGGAGAGGGCAGGTATGTGCCGCCGGCCGGCGAATACGACGAAACCGGTTACGGCAATATTTCGGTTACTTATTCATTTGCCGCCCATGCCGCCGAAGTGGAGATTGATAAAACTACCGGGGCCCTGACTGTGCATCGTATTGTGGCCGTCCATGATTCGGGGCGGATTGTCAACCAGCTTGCCGCCGGTGGGCAGGTCCAAGGCGGGGTAACCCAGGGCCTGGGATTTAGTTGTTATGAAGGTTACCTGTTTGAAAAGGGGCGGGTTGCGAATTCTTCACTGGTTGACTATAAAATCCCCGTTTGTGTTGATGTCCCGGCTGTAGAATACTATTTTATCGAAACCGATGATCCGCAAGGGCCTTTCGGCGCAAAGGGCCTGGGCGAAATAGTACAGGTGCCTGTTCCCGGAGCGTTGGCCAATGCTGTAGCCGATGCGGCCGGGGCCCGGGTGACTGAATTGCCGTTGACAGCAGAGAAAATATGGCAGGCCATATCCGCAGGGGAAGAATCAGGTTAAGCTGCCGACAAATTTTACAGGGAGTTTTTACGATGAATATTAACCAATTATCCCGGAGTGTACTTGGTTTAAATACGATGAGCAGATATCAAATGGATCGGATTCACCAGGGCACCCTGCATATTCTTGAACATACCGGGGTTAATGTTTTCGAATCGGAATCGCTCGAATTGCTTCATGGCGCCGGAGCCGGGATAGAAGGTAACCTGGTTAAAATTCCGTCCCGGATGGTCGAGCAGGCCCTGGAGACAGCGCCCTCTGCGGTCACCCTGTTTGCCCGCGATGGCAGCCGGGCTATAACCATGGAAAAATACAGTATCCACTATGGAACCGGATCAGAGGTCCCTTTTACCATCGATCTTTATTCCGGAGAACGCAGGAAACCGGTTAAACAGGATAATTGTTATACAGCGCGGTTAGTTGAAGCATTGGAGAACATAGACTTTGTTATGTCTTTAGGCGTAGCTACTGATGTTCCGGTCGATTCATCGGACTTGCACCAGTTTGAAGCGATGCTTCTTAATACTAACAAACCGATATTGTTTACTGCTTACCGGCGTCGGGGCTTGGAATATATTATTGAAATAGCCCGCCTGGCCGCCGGAGGGAAGGAAGCGCTGCTTGAAAAACCAGGCCTGGCCCTTTATGCTGAACCGAGTTCACCTCTTTTGCATTCACGTGATGCTTTAGAAAAAGTGCTGACCTGCGCTGCCGAAGGCGTTCCGCTTATTTATGCGACGACTCCGATGCTTGGCGCTACCGCACCGGTAACCATGAGCGGAGCGCTGGTCGTGGCCAATGCCGAGATATTATCCGGCCTGGTCATTCATCAATTAAAAGCAAAGGGTGCTCCTTTTATTTACGGCGGGGGTATTCCGCCCATGCACATGGGCACATCGATTTGCTCCTACGGCGGTCCTGAACGTGATCGGGGCTGTATTTCCCTGGTCGAATTGTCCCGGTATTACGGGCTGCCTTCATTTACGACTGCCGGATGTACCGATGCGCACAGTTTTGATCAGCAGGCCGGGATGGAAGCGGGCTTTAGCCTTTTGATTGCCGGGCTGGCCGGAGGGAACCTGATTCATAACCTGGGCTATATCGGGATAGGGATGATATCCTGTCTCGAACATTTGCTGCTGTGCAGCGAAGCCGTTGGAGCGGTTAAGCATTTGCTGCGCGGGGTAGATACCAGTGATGAGCACCTGGCCCTGGATTTAATCGAAAAAGTGGGGCCGGGTGGGCATTTTCTGGCTGAAGAGCATACCATGAAGCATTTTCGCCGGGAACTATATTTTCCGCAAACCTTAAACCGGAAAAATTATGATGTTTGGTTGAACGAAGGCAGTAAAACTTTTGGCCAGGCGGCTAATGAACGGGTGCGGAACATTTTAGATAACCGCCACCCTGTATATATCTCGCCGGAGACCAAAAATGAGATCCAAGAAATTGTTTCGCGGCGGGACCGGGAAGTTGCCCGGGATTAAAATTAAAAAGACTTAAGCATGACAGCTTGCAATAGAATCTGTCATGCTACTCATGAGGGAGGCACTGCTAGTGGTCGAAAACAATAATCTTCACAAGCGTATGGGACTGTTTAATCTGACAACAGATCAAATGGAAAAACTACACCTGGCCACCCTGGATATACTTGAGCAGGTTGGAGTAAAAATATGTGAGCCGGAAGCAAAACAGCTTTTACAGGAAGCCGGGGCGCGCATATCAGGCGATCTGGTTAAGATTCCCAACTGGATGGTTCAGCAAGCTTTGCAAACCGCACCCGGCAAAATATTAATATCTGATCGGACCGGTAAGCTGGCCATGACACTTGAAAATGCCAATACATACTTTGGCACCGGTTCTGATACTCCTTATACGATCGATATTGAAACCGGAAAGAAGAGGCTTTCAGTTAAACAGGACACGATCAACGCAGCTTTAGTTACTGATGCTCTTGAAAATATCGATTTTGTAATGTCTATGGCCCGGGCATCGGATGTCCCCGGGATCAGGTCTGATCGTCACCACTTCGAAGCGATGACCTTAAACAGCACCAAGCCGATTATTTTTGATGCCAACGATCGCCAGGGTCTCCTGGATATAATTGAAATGGCCGCCCTTGTCACCGGGGGAAGAAAAGAATTGACTGAGAAACCATATATAATCCATTATTCCCAACCGACATCGCCTCTGGTTCAATCCAAGAACGCCCTGGAAAAACTGCTTACGGCTGCTGAGGAAAGAATACCGACTGTTCATGCTCCGGCCGTGCTTTGCGGGGCAACCGGACCGGTGACGACAGCGGGCGCCCTGGTCGTGGCCAATGCTGAAATACTTTCCGGTTTGGTTGTTCACCAGCTGAAATCCGGGGGTGCACCCTTTATCTATGGAGGAGGGACGCCGCCGTTGGATATGATCACCACAATTTGTACTTATGGAAACCCGCAGGGAGCTGTGGGCGCCGTTTCACTAGTCCAGCTGGCCCAATATTACCACCTGCCGTCATTTACCCTCGCCGGCTGTACCGATGCACATATTTTTGATCAACAGGCGGCAATGGAGGCCGGTTTTAACCTGCTTATTTCCGGCCTGGCCGGAGGCAATTTAATTCACGACCTGGGTTATATCGGCGCCGGCACGACAGGAAGCCTTGAATACCTGGTCTTATGCAACGAAGGAGCCGGCGCGGTGAAATACCTGACCCGCGGGGTGGATATCAATCCGGCCACCCTGGCGCTGGATCTGATCGGTGAAGTCGGGCCCGGAGGCAATTTTATTACCGAACAGCATACCATGGATCATTTCCGCAGCCAGATGCATTTTACCAACCTTTTTAATCGCAACAATTATAAAAACTGGCAGTCTGCCGGTTCAAAAAGTCTTGGGGAAAGCGCTAATGCTTTGCTTAAAGAAATATTAAAGTGGCATGAAGTTCCTCCTCTTGCACCCGAAGTTGAAAAAAAGGTTAAAGATCTGGCTCGCGGTAGAGTTAGCAGGAAGCAAAAACTGGCTTGAACAGGAAATCATTGCTATAATAATAAATGTTATTAAAATTAAGGAATACCTGAGGAGAATATATTATGCTTAAGGAACTGTCCATCCAGGAATTCGTCCGTGAAGTATCTTCTCCTTCTCCTGCACCGGGCGGAGGGAGTGTCGCAGCATTGGCCGGGGCCCAGGCCGCCGCGCTGCTTTCGATGTACTGCAATTTAAGCCAAAATCGAAATAAGCTGGGTGAAATAGTCGATATGCTGCAAAATGTCGGAGAGGAAGCACGATTCTTAATGACCAGGATGTTGGAAGCAGTTGATGAAAATACAGTTGCCTTTAATCAGGTTATGGAGAGCTACCGGATGCCAAAAGAAAGTGAAAAGGAAAAAGCGGAGCGAGAAAAAGCAGTTCAGGAAGCCTTAAAAAATGCAGCTGATGTCCCGGTGCAGACAGCACGCGGCAGTTTGCGGGTGTTGTCCCTGGTTAATGAAGCGGCCGGCAAAGGAAATCCGTCGGCAATATCAGATTTAGGAGTAGCCAACCTGCAGGCCCTGGCTGCCCTGACCGGCGCTTGTTACAATGTTAAAATGAACCTGGATATGCTTTCAGATGAGCAGCTGGTTGAAGATTTTGCCCATGAAGTTGATGAACTGGTTAAACAGGGGTGGAAACTGTTCGACGAAAGCCGCCTTGTAATTGAAATGTAATTCGGTGAACACCATAACTTTATTTAAAAGGGTGATTGCATGTCAGGACTATATTCGACAATCGACAACTCATCACTGTTAATGTATTTATTTTATCCGCGCAGTCAACACAGTAAACCTCAAGGGAAAGCTTTTGATCTGGAAGTTTTGGTTGAAAGCAATTTGTCCATTGTCTGCCGCGCTTATCCTGCAGCAGAAGAAAACCCCTGGATTCTTTATTTTCATGGTAACGGAGAGGTGGTCAGCGATTATGACGGTATAGCGCCGCTTTACACCAGCCGCGGATTAAACCTGGTGGTGGCCGATTACCGGGGATACGGGGCCAGCGGCGGAAAACCGACCTTTACCGCCATGGTCAAGGATGCCGGTATCATTTTCGATTATGTTTACCATAATCTACCTGGTGAAGGTAAAAGGTACGACTGGTATGTTATGGGCCGTTCGCTGGGCAGCATTTCCGCTTTGGAACTGGCTGCAAAATTTCCCGGGAAATTGAAAGGTTTGATTATAGAAAGCGGCTTTATCAGTGTTGCCGGGCTGATCCGCCATCTCGGCCTTCCTTCACCCGGCGATCTGTCTCCGCTTGAAAAAGAATACCGCCGCCTGACCGGGACAATTGAGCTGCCCGCTTTGGTTATCCATGGCGAACGTGATCGCCTGGTTCCGTTAGAGCAGGGCCAGGATCTGTTCGAATCCCTTGGAACGGCGCAAAAAGAAATGCTGGTCATCCCCTTTGCAGATCATAATGATATTATGTTTGTCGATTCAGATAAATACATGCAGGCAATCGCAAAATTTGTTTTTAACGAATAACCTTTGAAAAGGAGAGTGTAAATAAATGCAGATTAAAGAAGTTATGACTGCGGCGGTGATCACTGTTTCTGCCGGTGACTCGGTGGAAAAATGCGCAAAGTTACTTCAGGAACATGATATAAGCGGATTACCGGTAACTGATGACGACGGCAAGGTGGTCGGGATAGTTACTGAAGGTGATTTAATCAGGAGGGCTTCCAGAATCCAGGCGCCGGGTTACCTGGAAATTCTCGGTGGACTGATTTATCTCGGCAGTCCTGCTAAATTTGTTGAGGAACTGCAAAGAGCAATGGCCCTGGAAGCGGGGCTGCTGATGAGTAAAGATGTAATTTCGATAAAACCCGATCAAGATCTGGAAACAGCAGCCACCCTGATGGTCGAAAAAAATATCAGCAGGCTTCCGGTTATTGATGATGATGAGAAGTTAATCGGTATTGTCTCCCGGCGCGATATCATGAAGCATCTCTACGACCAATGAAGCGTAACCCGGTAAGTGACTGCGGTGGTGTTTAAACCAGTGTTTTCTAAAAGGGTCCGGGTTACCCTGGCCGGCTGCATGATTAATTTTGCCCTGGGGCTTTTTTATGCCTGGTCGGTTTTTGCCGATGGTTTGATTAAGGAATTGGGCTGGAGCAAATCTGAGGCCATGCTGCCTTATACCCTGGAACTGTTGTTTTTTTCGATAGCGATGATTTTTGCCGGTCGCTTCCAGGATCGATTCGGTCCCCGCCGGGGAGTCTTCTTAAGCGGTATTTTTACCGGACTGGCCTTAATACTTTGTGCTTTAACTGCCAGCCCTCTGGGAGTGGCTTTTTCGTTTGGAATAGTCTTTGGCACTGCTGCCGCATTCGGTTATTCAGCAGTAACCCCGGCTGCAATCAAGTGGTTTCCCCCGGAGAAAAGGGGTTTAATTACCGGTATAGTGCTCATGAGTCTCGGTGCGGGATCCCTGGTTTGGGCGCCGGTAATAAATTTTCTTTTATACTATACCGGTGTAATCAATGCTTTCCTGTTCTGCGGCCTGTTTTTGCTCGTTGTGATTACTGTTTCATCACGCTTTATCTCTGTGCCGGCCAGTGGACAGGGGATGAATGCTTCACCCGGTCGAGCGGTTGAGCCGGGTGAACCGGGTTGGCGTAAAACGATAGGGCAAACTTCATTTTGGTTATTGTGGGCGCTGGTAGCTCTTACCAGCGGTGTCGGAATGATGTTTGTCGGCCACCTGGTCCAGATTGCCGAACTAAATTTTCAGGTTGCCTGGGGCTACCTGCTGGTTTCTCTTTTTGCTCTGGCTAATGCAGCAAGCAGGGTAATCGGTGGTGCAATCTGTGACCGCCTGGGTTATATCGGCAACATGAAAGTGGCTCTTGTAATAATGACGGTGGCAATGCTGTTTTTTATAAGCGGCTTAGGCTGGCTGGCGCTGGTTTTAGGTACAGCTTTTCTGGGCTTAAGTTATGGCAGTCTTTACACTTCATTTCCAACTGCTGTAGCAGACCTGTTTGGCCTCGATGATTTCGGAGTCAACTATGGTATGGTTTTTACCGCTCTCGGGCTTGTAGGCAGCATCGGCCCCATGGCTGCAGCTTTCCTGGCCGAACTAACTGCAAGCTATAACCTGTCTTTTCTGCTCGGTTTAATTACCTCGCTTTTATGTTTTTTCTTGCTGGCGAAGCTAAACAAGATAATCGCGCAAAAACGCTAAACTGCAGATGATTTTTTGTTGTTTTTAGATGTAATTGTTGCCGGTTTATTGTACAATACTGTTAAATGCGAATAACAAAATGCAGATGCTATATTTTTAAACGGAGGTTTGGTTTTGTCTAAAAAGTATAAACTGGCTGTTTTAACATTTGTCGGCCTTGCGGTTCTGGCAATAATGATCTTATCCAATTTAACTATACTTGCACCCGGAGCAGGAGAAAAGGCAGAGCCTGCTGATGCTGAATTCTCACCTGCAGATGATCCATATACTGCCTTTAAGGAAGCCCGTGAAGCTGAAAAACCGATCGTTTTAGAATTTTACGCCCGGTGGTGAAGCGCTTGCGTAATGATGGAGCCCGTGATCATGGCTCTACAAGAACATTATGCCGGTCAGGTTGAATTTATAGTGGCCGATCTTGACAACCCGAATACTGATCGACTGCTGCGGGAAGAAGGATTTGAGGTCCTGTACATCCCGATGTTTGTTTTTATCAACTCCGGGGGAGAGGTTGTTTCAGAGGAAGCAGGTGTTTTTGATTTTGAAGATATGGAGGCCAGGATTGATCCCCTTATTGGTGAGGCTGCTCAAGCTGAGGAATTGTCACGCCTGGATTATTTCTTTTCGGAACAGCTGCCCGGCACGGTTGCTCAAAGATCACTATTGACCCTGGCCATCGTTTTTATCGGGGGTTTAATTACCAGCATTAGCCCCTGTATTTTATCGATGGTTCCTCTCCTGGTAAGCTATATTGGGGGTTATGGTGATTCTCACCGTCAACGGGGATTTTCCCTTTCATTGTCTTTTGTGGTCGGTTTGGCGGGTACCTTCGCCATCCTCGGTTTTATCGCCGCTGGTTTTGGCCGGGTATTCGGTGAAATTGGCGCTATCTGGTACTACCTTTTGGCTGCTGTGGCTGTTATCATGGGCTTGCAGCTGCTCGGTGTTTTAACGTTTGATCTTCCCGGATTAAAAAAAATAACGCATAAAAAAGTCGGGTTGGGCGGATCGTTGGTGACGGGAATGCTCTTTGGCCTGGTTGCCTCTCCCTGTGCAACACCGGTTTTGGCCGTGATTATTACTTACGCCGCCGTCCAGGCCGAGCCACTTTATGGCAGCGGATTGCTGTTCATCTATGGCCTGGGTCACGGAGTGCCCCTCTTGGCGGCAGGGACTTTTACCGGTATGGCTAAAAATTTGCCTGCTATAAGCAGGTATACTCAGTATCTCAGTTATATTAGCGGCACGATCCTGGTGATCCTGGGCCTGGTCCTCTTGGCCTGGATTAACTGGATTTAAGGTTATGTTAAGTTAATAATCTAAAAGGGAGTTGATCGACGGTTATGGAAGTTAATATTCTTGTTGGCGGAGCAGCCGGTCAGGGTATGGAGACGATTATGAACCTGCTTGGTAAATCTCTTGTCAGAGAAGGCTGCGGGTTAATTTATACCAAGGATTACATGTCCCGGGTCCGGGGCGGGCATAATTTTTCCCGGCTTCGTATTGCATCAGGCAAACCCTGGGCAATCGTCGAATCGATTGATATCATGGTTGCTCTTAATGAAGAGACTTATTATCATCACCGTGATAACCTGGCACCTTCGGGCCGGGTAATTTTTGACCCCCGCTCATTCAGCCTGCCGGAAGATGAAAACAGGGGTGTGCCGGTTGAACTGCAGAAACTGGCCGAAGAAGCGGGCGGTAAAGTAATGGCCAACACGGTTGCTGTCGGGGCACTGCTTGTATTGATGGGCCTGCAGACTTCTACCGTGGAAGACCTGCTGCATGATACCTTTGCCGGCAAAGAAGGGGTTGCCGAGAAAAATATCGTTGCCCTGAAAGCGGGCTTTGACGCCGCAGCCCAATTCTGCAGTGCCTGCTTTGATTTACCGCCAAGGAATGAAGACGGCAACAAGCTGTTTATTGACGGTAACCAGGTCCTGGGCATGGCTGCGCTGGCCAGCGGATGCCGTTTTCTGTCGGCTTATCCGATGACTCCATCAACCGGTGTCATGAATTACCTGGCCGGGAAAAGCAAGGATTACCCGCTGGTAGTTGAACAGGCTGAGGACGAAATAGCGGCAATCAATATGGCTCTTGGCGCTTCTTATACCGGTATAAGGGCCCTGACCTGCACTTCCGGAGGCGGCTTTTCACTGATGGTCGAGGGGGTTTCCCTGGCTGGCATGACTGAAATCCCACTGGTAATTATTGTAGCCATGCGTCCCGGACCGGCCACTGGCCTGCCAACCCGCACCGAGCAGGCCGATCTTGAATTTGTTATTCACAGCGGGCATGGCGAGTTTCCGCGGGCAGTGCTCAGCGCAACTTCACACGAAGATGCTTTTTACCGCCTTAATAAAGCATTTGAGCTGGCTGATCGTTACCAGACTCCGGTATTTTTCCTGTCCGACCAAAACTTTGCCGACACCCACCGCTCTGTAGAACCCTTTGATTTTGACCGCCTGAGTTATAATCGCTTCATTGCCGAAGAAAACGGGTATGAAAAGCCCTATAAACGCTACCGCAATACTGAAAGTGGTATATCCCCGCGGGCTTTGCCCGGGCAGTTTGAAGGTGAAGTTGTCCTGGTCGACAGTGACGAGCATGATGAAAACGGTAATATTATTGAAGATGCATCGACCCGGCGGCTGATGGTCGAAAAGAGGATGCGAAAACTGGCTTCATTGGCTGAAGAGATGGATGAACCCGATTTCTATGGCGATCCTCACCCGGAACTGCTTTTAATCGGCTGGGGATCTACTTACGGTGTGCTACGGGAAGCTGTAGATGCGCTCATAACCCTGGGCACAAAAACGGGCATGCTTCATTTCAGTGATCTCTGGCCTTTGCCCCAGAAACGCTTGAAAAACTTGCTTGCTGAGGTAGAGAGGAGTTATTGCCTGGAAAACAATGCCGGTGGACAGCTGGCAGCCCTGATCCGCCGGGAAACGGGGCTTTCGATCAAAGGATCAATAATAAAATATGACGGCCGTCCCTTCCTGGCCCGTGAAATTGTTGAGGAGGTTAAAAATGATCTATAAAGCTGACGACTACATGCTTGGTGAAACAGCCTGGTGTCCGGGCTGCGGTAATTTTGCCATTCGTGGAGCACTCGCCGCAGCGCTGTCTGCGCTGGATCTGAAACCACATCAGGTTTTAATATGCTCCGGTATCGGTCAGGCGGCAAAAATTCCGCATTATTTACGAGTGAACGGATTCAACGGCTTGCACGGGCGGGCTCTTTCTCCAGCAGTAGGCGCCCGGGTGGCCAATAAAAATCTAAAAGTAATCGTCGAGTCCGGTGACGGTGACAGCTATGGTGAAGGAGGCAATCATTTTATCCATAACATACGCCGTAATCCGGACATCGCCCATTTCGTCCATGATAACCAGGTTTATGGATTGACCAAGGGCCAGGCCAGCCCGACCAGCGAACCGGGAATGAAGACCGGTGTCCAGGTAGATGGGGTGGTATTGCCTCCCCTGAACCCGCTTTCCCTGGCCCTGGTTCTGGGAGCGGGATTTGTAGCCCGCTGTTTTAGCGGGGAAAAGGAGCACCTGCAGGAGACAATGGAAGCGGCGATTGAATTTCCCGGATATGCGCTGATCGATATTTTACAGCCCTGTATTTCATTCAACAAAATCAATACCTGGGGCTGGTATAAAAAGCGAATTTATTATCCGGAGATCAATGATCCGCAGGATTGGATGGCGGCGATGGAACTTTCCCGGCAGTGGGGGGACAAAATACCGCTGGGGATTTTTTATAGCAGTCCGCGCCCGACATTTGAATCTTCCAGTAGGGCGCTGGAAGGAGAACCACTGAGCTTAAAACCATTTGATCCGCTGCAGGTCGCCGAAGTCCAGGACGAATTCTTATAGAGGTGAGTTTTGGTTATGAATAACGAAGAATACATCTGTCATAAATGCGCTAAAATAGTAAATCCTGACCAGGTTAATTTTCATCCGATTCGAGGCGGCTACACGAGGGAGCATTTCCCCCTTTTTCATTTTGATAAAAAGCCTTTGTGCGCTGAATGCCTGGTTCGTCAGAAAAAAATAGATAGTTTCGAAAAGGTGCTTGCGGGCCTTGGCCTTGCCATCGTATTTTACTTTATGGTAATTGGCTTTATAATCCTTTTTAGCAGCCGGGGATGAACTAAGGGAGGGTGGCAATGTTTTTTAAGACCTTTGGCAATAAAACCGTTAAGGAATTGCGAAAAAAACAGGGTTTAACCGCACGGGACCTGGCCCTGATCGTCAAAGTTAACAGCCCGGTTATAAAAAAAGTTGATTATTTTAAAATAAAAAATGTCCCCGAGCCCCTAAAAAGCAGGATTGTACCTGTGCTGCGGGGCAAAAAGCAGGGCCGGTAGCAGATGAAAGCAGCAGTTAATCGGCAGAAAAAAAAAAAAAAATATAGAAATAATAACAGGTATTCG
>SLRT01000094.1 GCA_007130825.1 Syntrophomonadaceae bacterium
AAAAGTTCCGGTCTTTTCGTTACGTCGGCCAGCACAGTGATCGACATGGACGATGTGTTGGAAGCAAACAAAGTTTCCGCTTTGCAGACCTGCTCAAGTTCATTGAAAACCTTTTTTTATGCTCCAGGTCCTAGATTATTGCTTCAATAACCAGGTCCACATCTTTAAAATCGGAAATAGTTGTAGTGCGGGTGATGCGGGACAAAATTTTCTCTTTTTGATCTATAGTCAGCCTCCCCTTTTCAATACTTCTATCCATGAATGCCGCCATTTTAGTAAGAGCTGCGTCCACGACAGACATTTCTCTATCGCTAAGGATAACCTCGTATCCGGAGTGAGCGGCAACCCGGGCTATGCCGCCGCCCATTGCACCGGAGCCAAGAATTCCTATTTTTGAAACAGCCATCCGGATGTTCCCCCTTTACTTTTGCATAAAAAAGGTAATCTTGCAAGGAAGATAGAAAAAAAATTCTTATAAACTTAATATTATAAAATATGAGTTAATTTTTCTATCACCTAAAAGAGGTATTTTTAAAGCAGAGGAGTGATAAATGGGTTACCACTACTATAAAATAAGTTTTACGGGAGGTAAAGATATAAAAATGAAGAATAATTATTATTGAGTTACGATAGAGATTATTCTCACGACCCGGTTTAATAATATATTACATGGGAGTTGGATTAGTAATGACTGTGAGCAAGTGGATGAACGTTGGAACCATACTTAAAAACAATGCATTTAATTATCCTGACTGGATGGGCTGCCAGGATAAGACCAAGAGCTTTACTTTTAACGAATGGAACGAGAGGGCCTGTCGTATTGCCAACGGTCTGCGTGAAAAAGGAGTGGGTTACGGGGACCGTGTTGCTGTTCTTGCTTACAACCGGGTCGAATGGATGGAAATCTACGCAGCTTTAGCCAAAGGAGGACAGGTGGCTGTGCCGATCATGTTTCGCCTGACTCCCATGGAATATGAGTATATAGTTAATCATGCGGAATGTAAAGCTTTTATTGTGGAAGCCCCTTTCGCGAAAGATGTTAAAGGTATAAGTGAAAAATTGAAGACTATTCCCCAAGAGAATTTTATTATAATGGGAGACAATAATAAAAAAGAAGGTTTCATTGATTATGAAACATTTATCGAACAGAGCCCGGCCGGTGAACCGGATGTAATGGTCGACGCTGCCGACACCTGGACAATCATGTATACCTCCGGGACAACCGGTAAACCGAAAGGTGCAGTGAGGAACCATGAAAGCTATATTGGCCAATATATGCTAAGTAATATAAATATGGGTGTCAGACCGGATGATAAAATATTGCTGGTAATGCCGATGTGTCATGTCAACTCGATCTACTATTCATTTGCTTATACGCTGCTGGCAGCTCCGGTGATGGTCTACAACATGACTACCTTTGATCCCGAGGACTTGTTAAAAACCATTTCCGAATATGAGATAACCTACACTTCTTTGGTTCCAACCCATTATATAACTATACTTGGCTTGCCGGAAGAGGTAAAGAAGAAATACGATGTAAACAATATCAGGCAGCTGTTAATTTCTTCTGCGCCGGCCAGAAAAGATCTGAAACTGGCGATTATGGAGTACTTCAAATCGGCGGAACTGTGGGAGGCTTACGGTTCGACAGAGGCAGGTTTGGTTACCTACCTGCGGCCCGAAGAACAGTTTACCAAGCTTGGTTCAATTGGGCGGGAAATATTCGGCAGTGATCGGATCAAACTTTTAGATATAGACAAAAATGAGGTCCCGGAAGGTGAGGTTGGCGAACTCTACAGCCGCTCACCTATAGTTTTTAAGGAGTACTGGAAAGATCCGGAGAAAACAGAGGCTGCTTTCCACGGGGAATGGTGTTCGGCCGGAGATATGGCCCGCAGAGATGAGGAAGGTTATTATTATCTCGTCGATAGAAAGCAAAACATGATTATTACCGGGGGAGAAAATGTTTATCCCTCTGAAGTTGAGAATGTAGTTGGCGCTCACCCGGCCATAAAAAATATTGCGGTAATCGGGGTTGCTGATGAGAAGTGGGGAGAAGCGGTAAAGGCAGTGATTGTTTTAAATAAAGATTATCAGGCTTCTGAAAAGCTGGCCAATGAAATAATGGAATTTTGCAGGGGCAAAATTGCCGGGTATAAACGTCCCAAATCGATAGATTTTATTGCGGAAGAAGAAATGCCGGTTACGGCGACCGGTAAAATACTGCACCGGGTACTGCGAGACAAGTATGAGAGCTGGAGCGATGATCGTTGATTAAAAATGCCGGCTTCGGCCAGTGCTGATTATTTATATTATCGCTTATGTTTATAAAAATTAATTACTGAAATCATGGGGATCTCAGAACTCATCTTTAATTATCTTTGTGTCCGACCAGGCAAAAAATGATTGCTTAACTATAAAATGATCAGGGGTGCAGATCCTGCACCCCTTTTTGTGCTACGGACAGTCGCATCCGCTGAGGGGGAAACCACGAGAGTGGTTTCCCTACTCTATTACATCCTGTACCATTGTAACTATTTTTTGCCGATATACTTTTCCCTTATACGGGGTTTGTCGATTTTTCCGGTGACGTTACGCATAACCTGATCGAAAACTACTTTTTCCGGCCATTTGTAGCGGGCCAGACCCTGTTCTTTACAGAATTCGATCACTTCCTGTTCGGTCATTGTTTCTTCAGGATACAGCTGCACCACGGCCATTGCGATTTCCACGTAACGTTCATGCGGATAGCCAATTACCGCCACATCGGCAATCTTCGGGTTGCGGCGCAGTATATCTTCAATCTCGACCGGGAATATATTTTCGCCTCCCCTGATGATCAAGTCTTTTTTACGGTCGGCAATATAGATATAGCCGTCTTTATCCTGTTGAACCAGGTCTCCGGTGTAGAGCCACCCGTCTTGAATGGTTTTGGCGGTCATTTCAGGGTTTTTAAAGTATTCCTTCATGTTGCGGGGGCCTTTTAATAAAAGTTCACCGACTTCTCCAACCGCCACATCGTTACCATTGTCATCAACTATGCGCGCAGCAACATTGAAGGTCGGTTTACCGATTGATCCCCGACGGTCTAAAACATCTTCGTCGTAAAGGTTAAGCGTTCCGCCTCCGCCGCCTTCTGTGATTCCGTAAATATTTCCGGTTCTAAACGGTAATAACTTTTTCATATCCTGGAATAAGGCTGAAGGAACCGGTTGGGCGCCGATTACAATATTTCCGACGACATGTGAAAAATCATACTGGTTGATATCAATAACACCTTTTTTAATTGCATTGATAGAATCGGACATAGTCGGGACCGTAACCCAGCCGTTGTTTATTCTTTCATTGGCGATAGTATCTAAAAGGTACTTGGGATCACTGAGTTCAAGGAGCATAACAATTTTGCCCCCGGCCAGGTATGAGGGGAAAGATAAAAAGAGACTGCCGCTGTGGTAAAGAGGGTGGGCGGCCAAATAAACTGTTTCGTGGCCTTCTGAATAAGTCAGCCCATTACCGACACCGATTTCATAGAGAGTTTTGTGAGCCTGGCAGACGGGCTTGGGAGGGCCTGTAGTTCCCGAGGTAAACATCAATTCTGCCGGATCTTCACCATCTACTTCGACAAGCACATCCTCAGTGCCGGAGTCATTCAAAACATCCGAGTAATCAAGCATATCGGCAGGCACGTTAGCGCCGATGCAGATATAAGTGCTGATTGTTTTCATTTCTTCACGGATCGGATTTACTTTGTCTAAAAATCCATCGCCCAGAATAAAAGCTTTGGGATTGCTGGCATCGGCAGCATACTTTATGTCTGTGCCGGCAAATCGGAAATTAAGCGGGACTGCTACTGCTCCGACCCTTAGAATGGCATGATAGGTAACTATCCATTCCAGGCTGTTCATCAGCAGGTGCATTACAAAATCGCCTTTTTTAATTCCCAGTTCTTTTTGTAAATAATTGGCTACACGGTTGGTTTGTTCATTGAACTCCTGCCATGTAAGCGCACGGCGGATATTTTTTGAGGGACTGCATTCAATTAAAAAGTCTTTTTCCGGATATTTTTTTGCATTAACAATGCCGTAGGATGCAAAATTCACCGTTCTCACTCCTTCTTATCATGATAACTTTTTATTAACCTGTAACCTTTCGGCCTTCAGAAAAGGCTTCCTTGTTCAGCTCCACGAATTTCTGCGGAACCATTTGCCCGATCACTTCAAGCCATGCTTCTTTATCGCCACCAACTAAGTTGGAAAGAGCGCCGAGCATTACCACGCCAACCATGGCCGGATTGCCCAGTTCTTTGGCAATGCCCGTACCTTCAACCCAAAACACTTTTTCAGCCCTGCTGAGCAGTAAAGATTCGATATTTTCTTTAGATGGATAACCTGCCTTGCCCAGATTCACCAGGGGCGGGTTAATGCGGTAGTCGTTAACCAGGGCTGTAGAGCCTTCTTTGAGAAACTGCGGGAAACGGGCCGCTTCAAGCATTTCAAAGCCAATGATGTAATCAACTTTGTTAACCTCTACCAGGGGTGAGAAAACCTTTTCTCCCCAGCGAACGTGGCTGTCTACCTGGCCGCCCCGCTGAGCCATACCGTGCACTTCCGCTTTTTTTACATCATAACCAAGCTGCAGCCCTACTTCCGCCAGGATATTACTGGCCAGGATTGTTCCCTGACCGCCGACCCCGGCCATTAAAAAGTCTAGATTAGTCATATCTATGCCTCCCTCGAATATTAGCTAAAAATGTCGCACCGGTTCACTGCTCGATAATTGCCTCCTGGGGACAAACCTTGACACAAAGGCCGCAACCGTTACATAACAAGGAATCGATGCGTACATGTTCGTCTTCCTGGATCAGTGGAGAACAACCAACATCCAGGCAAATACCGCAGTTAATACAAAGCTCCGGGTCCACTTCCGGTGGTGTGTGCTTTTCTTTAGCGTGCAGCACGCAGGGATGACGGGAAATAATTACCGACGGCTTGCCGCTCTTGAGATGGTCCTGCAGTATTTTTTCCATCTGGTCAATCTCGTAAGGGTCGCAGATGTCGACCTTTTCAAAACCGATCCCGCGGACCAGTTTTTCCGGATCCACTACCGTGGTTGGTTGACCCTGGACTGTTTTACCGGTTCCCGGGTGCTCCTGGAAGCCGGTCATCGCCGTAGCGCTGTTATCAGATATAATGGTGGTGGTATTGCCCTGGTTGTAAAGGACATCGATTAAAGGATGGATCCCGGAGTGCAGGAAAGTAGAGTCTCCCAAAACGGCGACAACATCGTCTTTTACCCCGGCCTTGTCAATACCATGAGCCACGCCTATACTTGCGCCCATGCAGCCGGTAGTGTGCATGGCGCTCAGCGGGGGTGCAGAACCCAGGGTGTAACAGCCGATATCGCCTGTTACCAGGACACCGTTTTCTCTGAGCACGTGAAAAAGGGCACGGTGGCCGCAGCCGGGGCAGAGCATGGGGGGACGAATCGGCCGTTCTAAATCAACTTTGATTTCTGGTGGAGCTTCAGGGGCTGGAATCAACCCTGCTTTTACAGCACAATCACGCACCAGGGTAGGGCTGAATTCTCCCAGCATGGGAAAGATGTCTTTGCCCTTAACCTGGATGCCCATTAACCGCAGTTGTTCTTCCAGGAAAGGATCAAGTTCTTCTACGATTACTACGGTTTTTACCCGGTCGGCAAATGCACGGATTAATTTTTCCGGCAGTGGATAAACCATGCCGAGTTTTAAGAATGTGGCATTGGGGAAAACTTCTTTGGCGTAATGGTAGTTTACCCCGGCGCTGATAATGCCCAGGTTGTCATCTCCCGGTTCGATATAATTTATCGGTATTGTTTCAGCATAGTCAGCCAGTTTTTCCAGCCGCTCTTCGACCAGCGGGTGGCGGCGCCGGGCATTGGCAGGAACCATGACATACCTCTGTGCATCGCGCTCATAAAATGGCGTCTCTTCCGAAGGAGGGGGCGGGCCTGCATCACTTACTTCTACCGGTGTAGAAGAATGAGACAGGCGGGTTACACTGCGGACAAGCACCGGTGTTTCAAATTCTTCGCTCATGTCAAGGGCCATGCCGACAAATTGTTTTGCTTCTTCACTATCGGAAGGTTCAAGCATGGGGCACTTGGCAAACTTGGCGTAATTGCGATTATCCTGTTCGTTCTGAGAGCTGTGCATTTCAGGGTCGTCGGCGCAAATAATCACCAGGCCCCCTTTTACTCCGGTATAGACAGCATAAAACAGTGAATCGGATGCTACGTTTAAACCGACATGTTTCATCGAGGACATAGCCCTGGTGCCCGCATATGCTGCTCCAATGGCCACGTCCAGGGATACTTTTTCGTTGGGAGACCATTCGGCAAATATGCCCGGGTACCTGGAGAAGTTATCCAAAATTTCCGAGCTGGGAGTGCCGGGATAGGCTGCTCCGACCTGAACCCCGCCCAGGTAAGCTCCGTAAGCAAATGCCTCATTTCCGGTCATTAATTTTTTCAATATTAACCCTCCTTGTTATTACTTTCTTAACTCAACTGTTCAAAAAATGGTTCCAGTTCGGCAAGCACCTGAGCTTCGGAAAAGAAACGCAGGTCCGACATGTCCGCTTCGAATACCGTTCCGGGAAGGCCGGTTCGTTCTCTGATTAGTTTGCTCTTGGCATAAAGTCCGATAGCGTTGGGTTTACAGCTGCGGTTGGAAAAGAATACAAAGCCGTCAACTCCGTATTTGGTCATAAAATTGATTTTTCGTTGGACCCGGTACTCAAAACAGCGGTTAACAAATTCATGGGTGTAGCTTTCAGCCAGGCTTTCCAGTGGACGTTCCAGGTTAAAAGAATATGCCCAGGAATGGGTATACTGTGAAGCTACTACCAGCGCTCCCCGGGAAGCAAACAGATCGGAAAACCAGCGCAATTTAGGCCAGCAGGGAATGTGGTCAAAATAGATCTTGTAGCGCTCTTCCGGTATGGCTGTTATCCCGTTTTCGATCCGTTCATCTATTTCTTCCTTTAAAGCACGGTAATAGTCTACAGCCTCCTGTGTGCCCCTTAAGGTAACAATCGGAGCCATGTGAAAACAGGCGTCAAAAAAACCAAAGGGGGCCGGTTTTAAGGCGGCGGTATCAAGAATCTCGTTCCAGAGGCGGCAGGCTTCGTTGGAAAGGGCCAGCACTTCTGAGAGCCTTTCATAATTAAAAGTGTTTCCGGTAAAATTTTCGATAAAAGCGATCATTTCATGTAACTGTTCGATAAAATAACCCTTGCAAAGCTCGTCTGTTTCAAGGCCCACCCGTGGCGAATCAAGCAAAAAATAAGGTGCATTGTAAAAACGGCCAGCTACTTCAAACCATTTTGGCAGGCTTCCGCACTGGGTGTTGCAGCAGAATAAGAGATCGGGTTCCAATATTTCCCCGATCGGGTGTTCGTCAGCGTAAGCATCACCAATGCCGCAGCGGGCGTAACCGCAGAGATCCCGGGCATAGCCCCTGGCCTCAGCGGCGGTGGACAGTTTGTCAGCCACTTTCCTGGCGGCGGCTACGGCTCCATAGTTTTCCGGATAGTAGGGGAAAAGCCCGGCTGCATAGATGATCTCCACCGGAAAAACGGCAGTAACCCAGGCTACCGGGATACCCTTCTTTTTTGCTTCTTTACCGGCATCATTGTAGCGGGCCATTATTTCTTTCATCAGCGCGGCAGTTTTAAAGACGTTTTTAGCGGTCATACGTTCTCACCCCCAACCATCTCCATAAAGGCATGGACCCTGGTCCGCAGCTGACCCAGGCCTGAACGGCCAAATTGTGTCTCGAGGCGCATAGCTGGAATGCCTGCGTTTTGCATTGCCTGTAAGTTATCATAGGAATCAAAGTTTTCGGGCTCGCAAAATTTAAGATGAAGGAAAATTGCCCCCTGCACCTTCTTTTCGTTTGCCAGGTTTGCTAGAAAAAATCTCCTTGGGTTATGTGCCGGATCAAATGCAGCAGAAGGAATCCGGTTTAGCTGGCGGTCGGCAAGAGCCTCGATAAGACTTCCCCGGGTGGCGACATCGGCCTCGATATAGCGGTAGCCGTTTTGAAAGTCGTCTCCAACTACAGCGCCCCCGAATTCCTCAATATAATCAAGAATATCCATCGGTTCCAGCAGTGTTCCCGATAACAATATGCGCACATGTTCTTTATCCACTTCAGTAGCATTTAAATCATCTTCTAATGTACTCACGATCTTGACCAACAGCTCGTTGACTTTTTCCCGGGGCATAATCATGGCTGCATTAATGATCGTATAGAGTTCCCGGTTACTGATTAAAACAGGGTTTTGGGCATGCAGGTCAACAAGCCTGCGCATCAGTTTCCGGTTGTGATTATATAGAGTTATGCTGTGTTTTAAATCTTCCGGTTTAATAGATCGGCCAATGTATTGTTCCAGTCTGTATTTAATTCTCTCCAGCTCGCCGATAATATACTTTCCGACGCTGGGGCGGTCAACCTGCCTTGGCAGGCGAAAATCTTCCATGTACGCTAAGGGCCGGACATGCTTCCACAGGTCCAACAACATGCGGGTAGTATCACAGGTTTGGGGAACGATCAACCCGTCTAAAAAGTCAAGATTACCGCCTAAAGCAAGAGCCAGGCTGTTACGAGCGTGAGAGCAGACCCAGG
This sequence comes from Syntrophomonadaceae bacterium, assembly GCA_007130825.1. GTDB lineage: Bacteria > Bacillota > Dethiobacteria > DTU022 > DTU022 > B1SED10-74M. The sequence goes on from SLRT01000094.1 coordinate 8,669, forward strand.
CTTGCAGATGTGTGTCCGCTTTTTCCAGTTCCGCTTTTCCGTTGATGATTCCATACGGAAATAATCCGGCTGCATGAATCAACTCTTCGGGAACATCGCTCATTAGAAAACCGATGGCCCCGCTATTTTGTTCTGTTTTCCACTGCCTGACCTGGTCCGCAGGATTTATAAGCGCACTTTCAAAAGTTTCTATTAACTCGGTTCTTTTCAAATGTCTGCTCCTTTAAAATTAAGCTTATGTGTTCTTAATCCATTGCGGATTGCCCTCGAAGCCGGGTACCACATTTAATAATGGCTGTCCATTTAAAAAGCGTTCTATATTATCGACAAAGGCGCCGCCAAATCGGGGGGCGTACTGGTCCGTCCAACTGGAAATATGCGGTGAAATGATGATGTTTTCGCATTCCCAGAGCTCATCTTCCGGAGGAAGGTAAGAAGGAAGCGGGTCTTTAATCCAATGAGTATCATTGGCCGCCCCGGCGATCCATCCTTCTTTTAAAGCCTTGACTAAATCTTCTTTGACGATTAATGAGCCGCGGGCGCAATTGATCAGGTATGCTGAATTTTTCATCAGCTTAAACGTTCTTTCGTTCATCATTTCCCGGGTCTGATCGGTTTCCGGGCAGGAAAGCACCAGAAAATCGCTTTGGCGGATAACTTCATCTGCCTGGTCACTTAAGAATATTTCGTCTACGTGCGGTATATCCATAATCTGGATATCTGTGCCGATAACACGCATGTCGAAAGGTTTGGCCCGCCTGGCAATCTGGCGCCCGATACCACCAAGGCCGATAATCCCAATGGTTTTACCGTACAGTTCTTCTCCGCGGACACGGATAAACTTATTTTCTTTTTGCTGGTCCCACAGTTGATTAAACTTTTTGGCAAGATTGAGCATCAGGCCGATCACAAATTCAGAAATCGGGATACCGGAACCTCCCGGAAGGTAGGTCAAGGGCACGTGCGCCGGCACTTTGCCCCATTTTTGCCAGTGATCTATCCCGGCGCTGAAAGACATAATCCACTGCAGATCCTTCATCTCCGGGACCCTTTCTACAATTACACCGGAACCGACAATATGTGTATCAAGGTATTCATCGGGAATGGATTCAGCTGAGCCCTTCTGGATGAGCCGAATTCTGATTTCTCCTTTGGCTACTTTTTCAGGGTATCTTTCTTTAATCAACTCCTCGTACTCAACCGGACTGCCCAGCCCGGGCTGTAAAGCGACAAGTATATTCAGAGGATTAAAACTGGCCATCTTGTTGACACCTCCACATATTTTTTATACACTACACAGTCTGAAAATTTTTCTGCTCCAGGCAGGCAAACAAACCGGCCGGCCATATCCGGCCGGTCACAGTTCAAGAAATTGTCCATACTGCCATATTGCCATGCGGTGAATAATACTAAGCCAAGAGGCATCATTCCTGCCGTCCTGTCAATCAGGAAATCATGTAATTGAAAGAAATTAAGGCAGCTCACAACTATACTATTTAGACTTCTTACAGCACCCCCAAATGAAGTTTCAATTTTCCTAATTCCACATAGAAAAAAAATTTCCTTCTTTTGTTTATATTTCAACTCCTCCTTTAATTTGCTCAAGTCAATATTTTATTGATTTTTGGGTGGCAGTGACAGTAACCTGGTCGCATTGGCGCCTAAAATGTTTCTTTTAGCTTTTTCGGTTAAAGGCAGATTCATGATGGCCTCGATATTGCGCTTTAAATCAGTTATTCCCGGCCAGTCTGAACCGAATATAACCTTCTCAGAAACTCTTTCCAGTTCCGGGAAATAGTCCAGAAGTTTTTGCGGTGGAAGACCGGATACTTCCATATAAACATTATCATGTAACCGGGTTAATACAAAAGCGCTCTCATACCAAATTCCCCTGCCGCTGTGAACAAGGATAATTTTCAATCCGGGAAAATCGACGGCCACTTCATCCAGGTAAAGAGGATCACCATATTTTAATTTTGATCCTTTGAACATCGAAGTCCCGGTATGAACCATCAACGGCACTTGTAGTTCTTCCGCCTGAGAATAGAGAGGGTAGAGGTTGTTATCTGTGGGATAAAAATGCTGGTAAGTAGGATAAAGTTTTATTCCCCGGAAACCTTCTTTGACCAGGCGCTGTAACTCTCTGCCCGTATGTGCGGTAAGGTAAGGATTAATGCTGGCAAATGGTATCAACTCTTGTCTGTCTTTACAAAATTCCAGGACATATTCATTCGTGCATATACCCGTAACTGCAGGACATATATCGGCCAGTATTACCCCATAATCAACACCGTTTTCCTGCAGGTAGTTACGGAAATAGTCCGGATTGGAAAAAGTATGATAAAATTCGTCCCAGTTTTTATCTGCATGCATTTCCTTGATCCAGTTCAAAGTGCTTTCGACATAATACTTATCGTAGCAAATCGGATGTATATGAAAGTCAACCACAGGTGAACGCAATTGGGCATTACTCCTTTAAGCTTTATCCAGTTGTTATTTTCAATAATATCATTTATATCTCTATTGATAGTTCCGCGGCGTTTTATGTATCTTGCTTCGAATCCTGAATCCCAAGCAGTTATCTCTAAAGCTGCGCAAGTTATTTTTTACATGATTTACGATCCCAGGATGATTACATTCCCATAGATACCGACACCGCCTACATTATGGACAAGCCCTACTTCCGCACCGGGGACCTGGATTTCACCTGCTTCACCGCGCAGCTGCAGCACAATGGTCCGTACCTGGGAGCCTCCGGTAGCCCCGATCGGATGTCCTTTTGATAACAGTCCACCATCCACATTTACGGGGATTTTACCCTCGAGATAAGTTTCCCCGTTGCGGATAAGCTCTACACCGCGGCCGGGCTCGGCAAACCCAAGATTTTCATAAGCCATCAGTTCGGCAATGGTGAAACAGTCATGTACTTCAGCTACGTCAATATCCTCAGGCTTCATTGACGACATCGTATATGCCTGACGGGCAGCCTGGCGAACACTTTCCAGGCCGGAATAGGTTTCTCTGCCGGTCATGCTGAAAGAAGCGGTGGCCGAACCAAGTCCCAAAATCCAAACCGGTTTAGTCGAAAATTCCTTTGCTTTTTCTGCTGAGGCTAAAATAATACAAGAAGATCCGTCGGCATTGGCGCAGCAGTCAAATCTTTTTAACGGGCTGGCCACAAAGTCGCTTTCTAAAACCTTGTCCATGTCAAGATCCTTGCGGTAAACAGCCTTTTCGTTTAACTGCCCGTATTTTGCCGCTTTAACCCTGATCTGGGCTAGATCCTTTTCAGTGCTTCCGTAGGTTTCGAAATGAGATCGCGCGTGCATAGCATAATAAGCCGGCATTGTCGTGCCGAAGGGAGATTCCCACATTATATCGGCGCCTCGTCCCATGCGTTCCTGGGAATCAGCAGATGAAATTTCTGACATTTTTTGGAACCCAATTACTGCTACTGCATCGTGCAGCCCGCTTTTAATCAAGGCATAAGCAGTACGCAGCCCGGTTGTGCTGGATGAGCAGATACTTTCAACGACAAATGTTGGTTGCGGGTTTAGTCCCAGATATTCTGCAATTAGCCCGGAAGGGCTGCGCTGCTTATCGTACTCAGGAGCAGAGCAGACAATAGAGGCATCCAGATCGCTTGCGGCAATCCCGGCATCTTGCATAGCTTCCCTGTATGCTTCAAAGGAAAGTTCCCTGATCGAGCCTTCATAACCCCTGACAAAAGCACTTTGGCCCACCCCGATAATAGCTACATCTTTGGCCATAATTATACCTCCTTCAAATTAAGTGCTGCTAAACATCTAGTTCAAACTGGCTTTTTATGGTTCTAAATCCCGGACTTTCACAGTTTAATCAATAACCCGCCTGGCTTAAAGCATCACCATACCGCCGTCAATACAGATAGTTTGCCCGGTGATAAAGCTGGATTCATCCGAGGCTAAAAATACAACTGCCGGCCCGACTTCCTCCGGAAGGCCGAAGCGGCCCAGCGGGATTCGTTCCAGGTATTTTTCTTTAAACTTGGGGTCGTTGGCAATAACTTTTGTCATATCAGTTTCAGCCATCGGAGCGATCGTATTTACCCTGATCTTATAACGGGCCAGTTCCCTGGCGGCGGATTTGCTCATGGCATAGACCCCGCCTTTTGCAGCTGTATAGTTAATTTGCCCGATCGTTCCCATCAGCCCGGCAGAGGAGGTTACGTTTATGATCGATCCCGATTGCTGTTCCATCATTGGTTTTGCCACTGCCTGCATACAGTAAAAGGTCCCGTTAAGGTTTATCCTGAGCACCTCGTCCCACTGCTCAGGACCTATTTTCCACATCATACCCGGTTTGCTGATTCCGGCATTATTAAAAAGCGCATCAACTCGGCCAAAATTATCAATTGTTACTTTAACCATTTCTGCAACCTGTCTGCTGTCTCCGACATCAACCTGCTTGATTAATACACGATGCCCGATTTTTTTTGTTTCGCGGACAACCTGGTCATTTTCCTTAATGCTACGGCTAACCAAGACCAGATCGGCTCCTTCATTGGCCAGCGCCATGGCAACCGCTTCTCCGATTCCTTTACTGGCCCCGGTAATAATTGCTACTTTTCCCTGTAATCGCATAGTATCGCCTCCTTTATTGGTGTTCTAAAAGGCCCGGCCTAAAAACGACTGTTACTGATGCCAGTTCAAGATCATGAATTACTGTCATATTATTAATATTATCATAAATAAGACGATCATAATTAAAATTTTAAATTACCAGGATTCCTCCTGTTTCAAATGCCAGGTATATCTTTACCGGGGATCCCCATATGTCGGCTTCATTTAAAAGTCGGGACAGGAAAATAGCACAATAAGAGGATCAGGATGCACTTCTATTTATAGATACTAAAAAGATCGCGCCTGCAACGTATTCAAGTTTAAGGTGAAGTCCGGCTAAAATGCTTTTTAAATGAATTCGATTAATTCTTGCAAAATCCTTGTCCGACGCTGTAAAATTATATCTCAAAAAAGCAATCACAATTGCGATATCATCATTTCCGCAGGCAATATCCAGCATCGGCTGAACCGGATAGTGGTTAAGGAAGATTTTTAACAAGGTCAGTTACCTGTTTTCAACGCAAAAGGCGACAGCTCTAACTTGGTTTCTGCCACACAAAAGGGTGGCGATCCAATTTTACCCCGGTTTAAAAAGTTCATCCAGATCACAGCTTCCGCTTTCAGGCGGCTTTGTTGCCCAGGAGTTTTCCTTATACAGTGCTACTGTGAAATACAGTGCTATTGTGAAACTTTTTTAAACTCTTCCATATTAGTCAGATCTTAAACAAAGTCAATCAATAATAAAATCCCTTAAAAGCATGGAATCTTGGTTAAAAAGAGTGAATTCGGAGCTAACCCCATCGAATGAACACTTTTTCAATGATTTATGTTGACTCTGTATAAGGGAAAAGTTAAAATTGCAGAGACAGGCCAAAATGGATTATTGTTCCCGCTGACATTTCTTCCAAACTCGATGTTTGGAAGTTATTGTAAATGGCAGCGGAAAAGAACGACTAATCACTGTATTTTCACGGTTAACGACAATTGACTGATAACAATTGAATGAATAAATAAATAAACAAATAACTGAATGAACAAAAAGGTGGTGTGCAATTGCCTGAGCTTCCATCTGAACTAATTGGAAAGCCGGAGTTGATCTTGATATGTCATGTCAGCCCCAACTTTAACTCGATTGATCAGGTTGAATCATCCCTGCAGCATACCCTGCAGGCCTCGGTTGAAAACTTTGATTTTTGCAGGGCCACCCTGATTTTAGTTCGTCATGGTAAAAGCCCGGTATGTTGGCATGCCGCAAAAGCAGTTGAAAGAGATGAAAAACAAAAAGGGCCGGCTATGTCCGGTGGCGCTCATACAGAGCGCTGCTCCCAACTGGTCGATTTTTTATCATCGGCTGAAAACAGGCAGATAAAAAAAGTTCTCGATGAGCTTTCTCCGGTAATTTCCACAAATTTGCCGGTTTTTTTGCAGGCCGGCGATCCAGTGGGCACGATGGAAATCGGCATTTTTAATACCGATTATCAGAGTGGACAGTACATATTACCAAAGGCTGTTTCTTTAGGCAGGCACATGGCCGACATTATTCAGGAATCACTTTTTCAGAGGCAAAAAGATCGCCATTTGAGAAAACTTGCTGTCTGGCTGGAAATGTTGAATACGATCAGTTCCACACTCGATATCAGGCAGGTATTACATGTCGTCGCGCAGCTAACAGCGGATCTTTTTTCTGCCAAGAGCTGTATTTATCTCTTGAATGAAACAGATCAGACCCTGATTCCGGCTGTAGCGGTAGGCAGCTATGATCCGGTATTGAAAAATAAATTTAAATCATTAAAAGGCAAAAATATTTTCCCGGGCATAAAGCAAGCAATTAAAACCGGTCAGCCGGTAATTGTTACCCCGCAAAATAAAACTAAACTGTTAACCAGGGATATTATCGATGATTTTGCTTACGATTGGGTCGTGCTGGCCCCAATTTTAAGCAAAGGGAAAACCATCGGTATAATGCAGGTGGATCGCCCGCTGGAAGCGGATGGTTTTGACAACGAGGAAGTCGAGATAATCTTTGCCATTGCCCGTGCCACTGCAGTGGCTATGGAAAATGCCAGGTTAATTGATATGCTCGGTCAGAAAGAACAGCTTTTGCACCAGTTGGTAAATAAGCTGATTACCGCCCAGGAAGACGAGCGAAAATTTATCGCTTCCGATTTGCATGACGGAATCATTCAGTCCTTGATTGCCATTTGGTATCGCCTGCAGCGTCTTTCATCCGCTGAAGAAACTGAAGCGAGTAACAGTCAAGATGAGATCAGGGAACTTACCGGTATCCTTAATGAACAGATCCAGGAAATCAGGCGTATTCTTTACGACCTGCGGCCGATTATCCTGGATAACTACGGATTGTTCCCGGCTGTTGAAGCGCATGTTAACAACATCACAGATAAGTATGATCTTCCCATTGATCTTAAGGTTGAAGGCGAAAATCAAAGGTTGGACTCAAAAACAGAAGTAACATTGTTCAGAATTTTACAGGAAGCGCTGACAAATGTAATCAAGCATGCCGGGGCCACCAAGGTGAGGGTCCGGCTGGATATCCAGGATGAGCAGGTGAACCTGTCAGTTGAAGATAACGGTTCCGGGATCAATAAAATGTATTCTGAAGACCTGCAACCGCATAACCGCCTGGGGCTGGCCAGTATACAAGAACGAGCCCTGCTGTTGGGCGGTGTTTGCAATATTGATTCACAGCCTGGCAAAGGTACGAGGGTAAATGTAAGTATCCCGGTTTAAATTTCACCCGAAAAGGAGTCAACAAGGTGCTCATAAAAATACTTATTGTCGATGACCATCCTATGGTCAGGGAAGGGCTGTCGCATATGCTCAACAACTGTGAAGAGATAACTGTCGCCGGCAGTTGTGGAAACAGTGAAGAAGCTCTGGCGAAAGCTCATTTAGTTGATCCTGATATTATTCTTATGGATATTAAAATGGAAGGGATCAACGGCATTGAGACGGCGAAGCAGGTGCTGGCCCAAAAACCGGGGATTAAAGTGATATTTTTGACCATATTTGAGGATACAGAATCAATCCGACTTGCTATGCAATCCGGAGCTGCCGGCTATCTTCTTAAGCATGTAAGCAGGCATAACCTGATTGATACAATCAAAAGAGTTTATAGCGGTGAAACTATAATTGACCAGTCAGTTTTTCGGCAGATTGTTAATGATTATACCCGGTTAAGTAAAAAGCATACCGATATAAAACCGTTAAAAAGGGAAGAAGAACCGGTTGAGCTTACTCCGCGGGAACAGGAAATCCTCAGGCACCTGGTCCGGGGGTTGACTAATAAAGAAATATCTACCGCTACGAACCTTGCAGTCGACACGGTAAAAACCCACCTGCGCAATATTTACCGGAAACTGCAGGTTAAAAATAGAACCCAGGCCATTTCCCGGGCCATGAAATCTGGTCGAAATGACACAGAAAGCTTATTTGTGATTGAAAATCACGGTATTGCGGATATCTATGGCCATAATTCCAACACCGAATAGAAAAACAAGCCGGTTTTTTTGATTCCGGCTTGTCAATATGTTTTCAACCATATATTTATTAAATGTGAAATCTTTTTGTCTTAAATATTTATCTTATTGCGCCAATCCAGGCAGGAACAGGGCAATCTGGGGGAATGCGGTGAGAAGGATTACGCAAACAATAATTGCTAGCAGGTACCATCCCACTCCCCGGAAGATCTCCATAACCGGGGTTTCCCTGTCTACCCCGGCTACGACGTAAACATTGGCTCCCACAGGAGGTGTGATTACCCCCATACCGAGGGCCAATACGATAATAACACCGAACCAGATTGGATCAAACCCGAGTTCAACCGCTACCGGGTAAAAAATGGGTACGGTTAGCAGTATTAGTGCCAGAGCATCAATAAAAAACCCGAGAACAAGATAAATAAGCAGGATAACCGCTAAAATAGCAACCGGGGGCAGGGGGAGTTCCACGGCCCAGGTAGCCAGCTCTCTAGGCAACCCGCTTATGCCCAGGAAGCGGCCGTAAATGGCCGCTGCAGCAACCAGGAACATGATCATGGCCGATATGCGCACCGAATCGTTCAGCGAATTTAAAAAACCCTGCCAGGTAAGCTGCCGCCTGACCAGGGCTACAACCAGTGTGGCAAAAACGCCGACTGCCCCGGCTTCGGTGGGGGTAAAAATTCCGCCGAACAGGCCGCCCATGACTGCGATAAAGATGATAATTACTTCGACTCCACCGCTTACTACTGCCTTAAATTTGTTAGACCAGGACACCTGCTCTCCTGCAGGAGCCAGTTTTGGATTTCGGATCGTCTGCAGGTAGGCAGCGAGCATAAAAAGCAGCATTAAAAGCAGGCCGGGAAAAATACCGGCCATAAAAAGCCGGCGAATAGATTCGCCGGCAGCAACTCCATAGAGGATAAAAATGACGCTAGGTGGAATCATTACCCCTAAAATTGCAGCTGCAGCGATCGTGGCTGTGGCGATAGAGCGGTTATAGTTATATTTTTTCATCTCCGGCAGGGCTACAGCGCTCATTGTCGCTGCGGTAGCCGTAGTTGAACCGCAGATAGCCCCAAAGGCGGTGCAGGCTGCGATAGTGGCTAAAAGCAAACCCGCTTTTAGATTACCCATGACTTTATAAGTGGCATCATAAATCCTAGAACTTAAACCGGAGTAAAAGGCGATATAGCCCATCCAGACAAACATGGGAACCACAAGCAGGGAATAGGAGGCAAAAGTATTATAAATGGCCTGGCTCGAAAGTGAAAACATTGCCTCCGGTGTTCTGACAATAGCAAAGCCTGTCATTCCCACTACCAGCATAACATAAGCTACAGGCATTCTCGCAAAAAGAAGTATGAACACAAAAAAGATTGATATTATTCCGATGTAAATTGGGTTCATTGACTGTCACTCCCTTGTGCTACAGTTCTTACAGCTTTGATCAGGTCCAGCAGAATTACCATAGCAAACATAATTATGCCGAAAGCAACCAGGTAAATCGATGGAGCAATGGGTACTTCCAGGTGGCCGGTATAATATCCCGCCATCATTCTGTTGTAGGCGAAAAACAAAATTTCCCGGGCCAGGATGTAGGAAAATATAAGGGCTATGCCAGAGACAACAAGATCGATCAATCCCTGCACACGCGGAGAAAACTTGTCCACGAGCAACCCGACCATGATGTGTCCTTTCATTAGTGCAGTATAAGCTACGCCGAGGCCAAGCAGTACGGCTCCGGACATTTCCACCAGTTCGACGGCACCGCCTATCGGTCTGTATGGAATACGAATAATTACGTTGGTTACTGTAATTGCCATGACAATAATCAGGGCCAACTGGGCTACCTGTGCTGTTCGCCAGGTTAAGCCCCGGACTAATCGTTCGAATAAACTTAACAAGTATAACCGCCCCCCTGTTATCGGTATATTCAAAATTTCATTTACTTTAAGGTTTATCATCAGAGAGGGCTTCCACCTTAATGGGATTAAAGAAACCCAGTGACGGTGGAAGCCCTCTTAAGCTGCTTCACTTACAAACAAAAATCGTTTGTGTCCATAACGATAAATTAATTACCGTAGTCACCGTACTCTTCAGAGTGTTTTTCATCGAGTTCAAGGGCTAAGTCCATAATTTCCTGACCGGGCAGTCCTTCAGCCTCAGCTTCTTCTACCCAGCTTTCCATGATCGGATCGATCAGGTCTACCCAGCGCTGCCATTCGTCATCGCTAAGCTCGATTACTTCCATGCCGTGCTCCTCGACACCAAATTCCTGGCCGGCAACGGTATAATCTGTCCTCAGCATGCCGTACATTTCGACATACTCTTCGTTAACCTCATCAAAAATCTGCTGTACTGATGTGGGGAACGCGTTCCAGGTATCCCAGTTCATCACTTTCATGAATATAATGTTATAGGCCCCGGGAGCTTTAGTGATATACTCGGTAACTTCGGCCAACCTGAAGCCTTGCAATGTATCGGTAGGAGCGAGCAGTCCGTCAACGACTCCTGTTTCAATATTTTCGTAAGAAGCACCCATGCCAAATGAGACAGGGTTTGCCCCGAGTGCGGTTACCCAGGGTATAGTTCCTCCCACAGCCCTGATATCAAGGCCGTCAAGATCTTCCATGGTCTCTACCCGGGTATTGGTCATAAAATCGCCGGGGCCGGTGGCCCAGAAGTGCATGATCTTGACATCGGCGTACTCTTCCTGCAGCAGTTCGGATTGCTTCCAGGCTTCATGCATGGTCATTGAGGCGACCAGGGCATTGTCATTGTTAAAACCGGGCTGTTCGAAAGCATCCGTAAGTGGAAATACACCCGGTGTATAAGCGGGGCAGGTTGTTCCTATATCAGCAACTCCTTCGGCGACGCCCCCGTAAATTTCGGGCATTTCGAGAAGTGCCTGGGCGGGATGCCATGCAAAATCAACAGTGTGGGGAGTTTCTGCCGCCACACGGTCCGAGATCTCCTGGGCCCAGACTACGTGTCCCTCAGCTACCTGGAAGTCTCCTTCCGGCCAGAAGGTGGCGAATTCCAGGGTGAAACTTTGGGCCTCCTCTTCCGGTTCATCTACCGGTTCTTCATCCGGTTCATCTACCGGCTCTTCTATCGGTTCTTCGGCAGGCTCACAACCGCTAATTACAGGAACAAGCACCAAAGCTAAAACAAGCATCAGCAAAAATATCTTTGTTTTCATTACTTCCTTGACCCTCCTTTTAATGTTACAAGCTTAATCAAATCTGGAAACGTATATAACTGGCTATTTTTATTCACCCATATATTAAATCACTCTCCTTTATAAACATATGAGCCCTATATGGATTATATTGGGATAATCCAGTAAAACACAGCGTTTATAGCGTTCATATTTCTTATTATTCTTGAAACAAGATCCATGCCGGATGATAGGGCATCGTTAGTTATAGACATTTGCAAATACAGAAAATATTTTAGAAAATGATATTTTTAAGTTTAACACAAATTATTTATATAATCAACACTCATTTTTTGTTTAAATCAATATATTTGATTTTTTATCATATTGTTAAATAATGGGCTTAGCACTAAGTTTAAATAATCGGATTTTTCCCCGTTCGTATCTTGTCAACACTGGTTTAAGGTTATATTCAAAACGAATAATGTAAATAATTGATCTGTCGATAAACAAATTGTCGACACGCATTTTATACCCGCTTACCCGCTTGACTCAGTTGGAGGCAAAATATAGTATATACAATACAAAGGAAATAAAGGCCGGAAAAGATGCTTAAACTGTTTGGCCAGTCTTTGGCAAAACAGGTTTCTCGCCGCTGATAACTAAAACAGGGGATAAATAATTAATGAGATTTGTAATCAAACGTGAATTAGTATTCTTAATCTTCAGCTTGCTTTTTGTTGTTGCTCTTTTTTTGCGCACCAGCACAGCCATAATTGTGGAGGACCTGGTAGCTGAATTTGCTGTCCCTGCCGCTGCTCTCGGTTTGATGGCTTCGGCTTTTTTTTATGCCTACAGCCTGGTTCAGCTGCCTGTGGGCATGCTGTCAGATCGTATCGGGGTCCGCTATACAGTTGTTATTTCCGGTTTGCTCGGGGTTGCCGGGACCGTTTTGTTTGCTTATTCAACGGGAATCCAGATGGCCACCTGGGCGCGGTTGCTGACCGGAGTCGGCACGGCGGGAATATGGGTGCCGGCGTTAAAATATCTTTCTCTGGTCTATCCTCCCGAGAAGTTTGCCACTCGCACCGCGATTATTTCTACTATCGGAAGTTTTGGGCTTCTGTTTGCCACTTTCCCGCTGGCTGTACTGGTTGAAAGAATTGGCTGGCGTTATTCCTTTGTTTTGGTAGCGGCAGTGCTGCTGATGTTAATGCTTGGCGCCTGGTTTCTGATGAGTGCCCGATCTGCTTCAGAGCCGGTTAATGAAACCGCTGAAGAAATTAAGAATGAAAATAAAGAGCAGCCTTTGGTAAACAAGAGTTCTATCTTGCGTACCCGGACCTTCTGGCTTTTTGCTATTTGGGTGTTCCTGGTTTATGGTGTTCAATTCAGCTTTCAGGGATTATGGGGTGCTGTATTTTTACAGGACACTTTCGGTGTCAGCAGGGAAACCGCCGGAAGCCACCTTTTTTTTACTTCCCTGGGAATACTTTTTGGGGGCATTTTTTGGGGTTTGTTGTCGGATCGTTATTTTCAGGCCCGCCGTCCGGTAATTCTCATCGCCACATTGGGTATGCTGCTGTCGTGGGGTATTATGACATTTCTTACCATGTACCCCGGACCTTTTATAACTTCGCTCCTGTATTTTTTCCTCGGTTTCTTCAGCATTGTTTTCCTGGTAACATTTTCATCTGTTAAAGAAATATTTCCTGTCAAAAAGGCAGGGACAGCGCTCGGTGCCATTAATATGATTATGCTTCTTGGAGCCGGGATTTACCAGGGGGTAACCGGTTACATGATCGACCACTATTTTGCTGAAGGAGCTGTCTTTACAGCATATCGTGTTGTGTTTATTTTTTATTTTGCAAGTATAGTCTTTGCTTTTTGCCTGGTTCTGTTCATGCCCGAAACATTTCCTTCCCCGGTTAAGGCGGGCCAATCGAAAGGAAAGTAACATTTACATATTACCTGTGTTTGTGATGGTCGCATATTTCATAACAGGTTGTATTGTAAATGGCCAGGAGCAGGCTTGCCTGCAGACCCCGGTTTTGTTGCTACCGATTTATTGCCGGAAAACCCGCGGCGCGTTTTTTATAGAAGCGCGCCAAAAAAGCATTTGATCGGTGCTTAAGACAAATTCTTGTAGAATTGTATCATTAACACATTAATTAGTATGTGTTATCTCTGGTATATGGTTATTTACTTTCTTTAATTATGCCTGATAAGTTTTATTTACTTAATGATCATGATATTTTTCTTAATACAGTTGGCTACGGCATTGCTAACGCTTCCGAGGATTATTCCACTGATCTTGCCCAGGCCCCTGCCCCCGAGGATAACCAGTTCAAAGTTTTCTTTTTCGGCGATTTCACAAATGATATCTGCAGGATTTCCTTTTTCCAGCCTGGTGTTAACCGTAATTCCCTGCTCGCGAAAAGACTGGGTAGTATTTTCCAGAATCTTGTTACCGGTATTTTCTAATTCTTTTTCCTTTGACTTGTAAGCGGAAAAGAAATCATATCCTTGCTGGGGATTAACTTCGATAACATAGAGAATGGTTACTTCTGCATTAAATTTATTTGCCAACTCGATGGTTTCTGCAATTGTTTTAGTTGAATGTTTGGATCCGTCAGTAGCCAGCAAAATTTTATCCATGTGTAAAACACGCTCCCTTATATTTTATAGTTTTAACACTGTCTGAGCAGCCTTATTGTTTAAGACAACTGCAAACACCTCCATGGATGCTTTTTTTAATAGCATATTTTCCATAAAGAGCAGATATTATTTAATAGCATAATTACTCTTTGGTTACTTTTAGTCAATAAATGAGTATATTTTTTAATTATTGCTATTACAGTATATAGCGAATAGTAAATATAAACAAGATCTTGTATTTACCCGCAGAACCTGATAATTTACTCTCCAGCGTGGAATACAGAATATTAACCGTCAACCCGCCCGATGCCCTGTTCCAGGTAGCTCTGGGCCATGTCGCGGTAAAAGGCGGCGCTGGAGTCTACCCACATTAAGGAGGCGCCGTCGATCTCTTTTTTGATTTTAGCCGGTGAGCCCGCTGCCAGGTGCCTGGCCGGAATTTTCATGTTGTCGGCGACCACGCTGCCGGCGGCGACCATCGCCTGTTCTCCAATTTCACAAAAGTCCAGCAGCACAGCGTTTAAACCGATGATTGCACCGTTTTGGACAGTGCAGTTGTGCAGTACGGCTCCATGGGCTACGGTAACATTTTCACCGATGGTCGTTATACCGTCATCCATAATGTGCACTACCACATTATCCTGGATGCTGGTACCTTTGCCCACATAGATCCGGCCGAAATCCCCCCGCAACACAGCTCCAAACCAGATACTGGCTCCGTCCTCGATTACCACATCACCGATTACCGATGCGGTGGGCGCTACAAAAGCTCCCGCGGCTACCTGCGGTATTTTTCCATTTAGTTCCATTATCATTAGTATGGTTCTCTCCTTTCGACTCAGGTAATTAGTTTGTTTAATTTATTTATAAAGCGCTCTCCACGGAAAATGATCCGGCCCAATAAACCTGGTAATGGCAGTTTAAGTTATAAACAAGACCGGCTTTGTTCTGGCAATTAGATTTTACGAAATACTGTTCCTCTCAACAAGGCTACCGTTTGATCGTTGCGGGAAACGGTCATGCGATAAACTCCTGTCGAACGGGTGAGGTGTTCTTCTTCGGCCACAGCGGTTAGCCGGTCTCCGCTAGCGGTGCCTCTTACATAGTTGACGCTAATATGCATAGCCAGGGCTGTTCCGCGGGTATTCGAAGCAATTCCGAAAGCGGTGTCGGCCAGGGTAAATAAAGCCCCTCCGTGGGTAACGCCGTTGAAGTTATGCATGTCGGGTGCGACCTCCATGCTTACCCGGGCATAACCGGCCTGCACTGTTTCAAGCTTGATTCCCAGTTTCCGGGGGAAAAGATCCTGCTGGTAGCGTTCCTGCATCTGCTGTGAGTAGTCATTTTCCCGATTATCCATTACCAAGCCCCCTGCCTGTGTTATATTATAGGAACAGTATACTTGATGTTTAAATTGTTTGAAACCCCTGCGCAAACAGGAATAATTGGTTTGATCAGTGTAAATTTTAATGATCGCCTTTCATATGCACAGGTATTTGCTTAGAAGTAAAAACTGAAAACAAAAGTTTCAATATGTGACTTGATCCAGGTTGGCAAATACCCCATCATTTTGCTGCGGTTCTTTCAGATCCAGGGTTTTTGGTTTTAACAGCTGTCATCGCTTATGATAGAATAGTTGTTGTTGAGGTTAGAATATAGTTCAACAAACGGCTGCGGGGGGAGTGAAACAAATGGATCCGAAAGATCATCAGCAAAAGAAAATCCAGCTGGCAGTGACCAAAGAAAAATATCCGGAAAAATATGAATCGGAAGATACAATTTTCAGCCATATCCATGCCGGCGACAGGATTTTTATTGGCACAGCCTGCGGTGAACCGCAATACCTTGTCCAGGCCCTTATTAAATTCGTGGAATCTAACCCGAAAGCTTTTTTCGATGCAGAAGTTTTACATGTCTGGACGCTTGGTGTTGCTCCATACATGGATCAAAAATTTAAAAAGAATTTCAGGCACAATTCTTTTTTCATTGCGGAAAACACCAGGGAGGTGGTTAACAAGGGCCTTGCCGATTATACACCCGTTTTCGCTTCCGATATCCCCAGTTTGTTCAGACGCAGACTGGTGCCGGTCGATGTCGCCCTGGTCCAGACATCACTGCCTGATCGGCATGGACATCTGAGCCTCGGTATAAGCGTTGATATTACCAAGACGGCTGTTGAAAACGCAACGCTGGTTATTGCCCAGGTTAATTCAGAGATGCCGAGAATCCATGGAGACACTTTCGTCAACATCGAAGACGTAGATTTTATTGTCCCTTATGACGAGCCGTTGTTGGAATATAAAGCCCCCAATCCTCCAGCCGGCGCTGTGCAGGAAATTGGAAGGTATGCCGCCCGGATCATTGAAAACGGAGATACAATTCAGGTTGGCTATGGAAGCTTGCCCAATGCGATTCTGGCTAACCTTGACTCCAAAAAGAACCTTGGCATCCACTCGGAATTACTCAGCGATGGGATAGTGGATCTTATCAAAAAGGGGGTTGTGAATAACTCAAAAAAAACCATAGATCGTGAAAAAACTGTCGCTTCTTTTTGTATGGGAAGCAGGGCAACCTACGATTATCTTGATGATAACCCGGGCATGGAATTCAGGGCAATCGATTATACCAACGACCCGATTACGATTGCCATGAATAAAAATATGGTGGCCATAAACACCGCCCTGGAAATTGACCTTACCGGGCAGGCTACGGCGGAATCGCTGGGACGCTATTTTTTCAGTGGAATCGGCGGGCAGGCTGATTTTATGCGCGGTGCGGTTTTGGCAAAAGGCGGTAAAACCATCCTCGCTCTACCTTCAACCAGTGAAAACGATGAGATTTCTAGGATTGTCCCTTTTCTCAACGAAGGTGCCGGTGTTACTCTAACCCGCGGGGACATCCATTATGTGGTCACAGAATACGGGATAGCATACCTGCATGGGAAAAATGTGAGGGAGAGAGCGATGGCTTTGATATCTATAGCCCATCCTTCTCATCAGCCGTGGCTGATAGAAGAAGCAAAAAAATATTCTCTTATATATAAAGACCAGGCCTTTATTCCCGGAGAAAAAGGTAAGTATCCCGCTGAACTTGAGACACGCAGAGCCACAAGTTCCGGGCTGGAGTTTTTTTTGAGACCGGTCAGGATCAGCGATGAACATTTGCTTAAAGATTTTTTTTACAGCCTTTCAGATGAAACCCGGTATAACCGGTTTCTTTCCCGGCGGGAAGATATGCCGCGCCAAATGCTGCAGGATCTTTTCCTGGTTATTGATTATACTAAGCAAATGGTGATCCTGGCGACAATTGAGCATGAAGGCGCTGAAGTTATTATCGGCGTCGGTCAATATGTTGTTCTTGAAGGGACCCTTACTGCCCAGGTAGCCCTGGTTGTAAGGGATGATTATCACCATAAGGGCCTTGGGACCGAATTGCTTTCTTACCTGGCCTACATCGCAAAAAGAGAGGGGTTGACCGGCTTTACAGCCGAAATACTGCCGGAAAACAAACATGTCTTGCATTTGTTAGAAAAAATTGGCCTTGTAGTGGAAAAGAAATTTTCCGCAGGAGTTTACTTGATAGAAATTGCCTTCCAGGAGAGGTGAAGGTGAACTGTAATGGCGCTTACACCGCCACCTGTCTACTTTTCCATTTCTGCCTGTTCTCCTCCTGGAAGCTTCGCATTAATTTTTCTCAAATTCGAAAGACGGGGTGGAAGATATCTGAGCTTCTATAAAAACGTAAGCTGCCTGTAATGCCGCTGTAGGACAAAGTGGAAAACATTCCTTGCAGTTCCAGCACTCCTTGACGGCCAGTTCCGGATTAAAGTTTATCTCTCGTTTCGCTCCCCTGTTTATAAATCCCACCGCGTTCTTTTTCTTTACTTCAGCACAGTATCGCACACATAAGCCACAGTGTATACAAAATGAGGCCTCTTTTTCAAAACGATCCTTGTCTGCGCCATATATTTTAGCCAGATCCTGCAGCTGCTTGGAATCAGGAGCGTGTGAAAGCAATAATTCCAAGATCATCTTACGCACTCTGTTTACCTTTTCCGTTCTGGTTCGCACTACCAGGTTTTGCTCTACCGGGTAAACGCAGGAGACAACGAGTTTTTTCCGTCCGTTTACTTCTGCTTCTACAGTGCAGATCCGGCAGCCGCCGTAGGGCTCTAATTTTTCGTTGTGGCAAAGGGTCGGGATAGCTATCCCCACACTTTGTGCCGCTTCTAAAACGGTCATACCTTCTGCGGCTTCAACTTCTTTGTCATCAATTGTTATAAGGGTCTTGGTCATTTTTCTTTGCTCCCTTTGGCTATAATTCTTTCTTCTTCTGGAATAGGAGAAGGCACAGGTTCACCGGAAATCTTTTTCACCGCATTAAAACGGGGAGGGCAAACGTCAAAACAGGTATTGCACTTTGTGCACTTATCCTGGTCTATAACATGAATAGTTTTTTTGCCCCCGATAATTGCATCTGAAGGGCACTTCTTAAGACAAGCCATACAGGCCTGGCACTTCTCCGGATCAATGTAGTAGGCAATCAGTTCCTTGCAGTAAAGGGCCGGGCATTTTTTTCCCTTGATATGTGCCTCATATTCATCTTTAAAATATTTTAAGGTGCTAAGAAAAGGATTAGGTGCAGTCTGACCTAATGCACAAAGTGAAATCTCTTTTGCTGTTTCACCCAGTTCTTCTAAAAGCTCGATGTCGCCATCTTTTCCCTTTCCCTGGGTGATGTTAGTTAAAATTTTAAGCATCTGCCTGACGCCTTCGCGGCAGGGGACGCATTTACCGCAGGATTCATCGGTGAGGAACTCAAGGAAATACCTGGCCACATCGACCATGCAGGTATCTTCATCCATAACGATCATCCCACCGGAGCCCATCATTGAACCGGCCTGGGTAAGTTCATCAAAGCCAACTTGTAAATCCAACAAGTCATCAGGGAGGCACCCGCCTGAGGGTCCACCGGTTTGCACTGCTTTGAACTTCCTGCCTCTATGGATTCCACCGCCCACCTTGTAGATAATGTCACGCAGGGTCATACCCATTGGCACTTCCACAAGGCCTGTATTGTTAATTTTCCCGACCAGGGAGAAAATTTTTGTGCCGTTGCTTGTTTCAGTTCCATATTGGGTAAACCAGTCAGCGCCTTCATTAATAATCAGTGGTATATTGGCCCAGGTTTCAACATTGTTCAAGACAGTAGGTTTTTCCCAGAGACCCTTGATATTGGAGCGAATATATTTCGGCCTGGGCTCACCGGCTCTTCCTTCCAGCGCTGTCATCAGGGCAGTAGATTCACCGCAAACGAAAGCGCCGGCACCCTGGTGAACTATAACCTTGAATTTGAAGTTTGAACCAAGGATATTTTCCCCAAGGAAGCCATATTCTTCAGCCTGCTTGATTGCAAGCCCCACATTTTCAACTGCCAGGGGGTATTCTTGGCGGACGTAAATATAGCCTTCCCTGGCCCCGATGGTATAGGCTCCGATGGCCAATCCCTCCAGGACTGAATGAGGATTACCCTCCAGTAAGCTCCTATCCATGTAAGCGCCGGGATCACCTTCGTCAGCATTGACGATTACATATTTTGTATCATCGGGAGCGTTGCGGGACCCTTCCCATTTAATTCCGGCAGGGAAACCGCCACCGCCCCGGCCCCGCAGGTTAGCCTTTTTCACTTCCTCCAACACCTGTTCAGGGGTCATTTGAAAAAGCACTTTTGCTAATGCACTATATCCGCCAAGAGCCAGATAAGCCTCAATGCTTTTTGGATCAATTTTAATGTTGTTCCCGAAAAGCAAGCGCTGCTGGTTTTTATAAAAGGGGATTTCAGTTTCATGGATGATCTTTTCTTCGTTGACGGAGTCGACATAAACTAAACGCTCCAGGATCTGATTTTGTTTTATCGTCTGAGAGACAATTTCAGGTACGTCTTCGGGCTTTATTTGTAAATAACATATTCCTTCCGGTTGGATAACTATAATCGGGCCTCTTTCACAAAATCCATGACAGCCGGTCTTCCTAATGTCCACCTGATCACTTAAACCTTGTTTACTTATCTCTTCTTCAATACTAGAAGCAACTTCTTTACTGCCGGTTGCGTGGCAGGCAGTCCCGGAGCAGAGGGTAATTGTTCGTTTATTAGGGTCTATTTTTGATAAGATGCTTTCCCTGAGTTTTTCCAGTTCAGCAGATGAATTTATCCTTGGCATAGTTTTCCCTCACTCATATTTTTTTAATGCGCCAGCTGTATCTGCCGGTGATAGCTTGCCGTGAATTTGCCCGTCAATTTCCATTACCGGACCTAGAGCGCAGCAGCCCAGGCAGTTGACGGTTTCCAGGCTGAATTTCAAATCCAAATCGGTTTCGCCTGGATTAATTCCAGTTAAATTTTTAACTGCGTCGAGGACATTTTGCGAGCCGCGAACATGGCAGGCGGTTCCCATGCAAATGTGAATTTCATGACGGCCTTTCGGTACCAAACTAAAAGCTTTATAAAAAGTAGCGATATGCTGGATCCGGGTTAAAGGCACCTGTAATTTTTCGCTGATCCTTTCTAATGCTTGCCTGGGAAGCCAGCGGTTCTCGTTCTGAACCTCCAATAACACTTGAATCAGCGAATTAGCTTCACCGTTATGTTTCTCAATTATTTGATCAACTCTTTCGTTATTCATGGTTTCTGTTCACAATACCTCCTTTACCCTCATCAGCGTTCTCTTTTAGCTCAGGCGAGGGCAAAGCGCTTCTCGCCTTCTTCGTATTTGACCAGTCCCTGTTTAGAGGAACTATTCAGGTGTTTTGATATTTCTGAAGGGCTTAGTCCTAAAATCTCTGACATTTCTCCCGTGGACAGGGGTTTTTCTTTTAGAAGCAGCATAATCTGACTGATCGCCAGTTTATCTGCAATTAATACGCTGAACAATTTCTCAAATTCTTCACTGGCGTAGAATTCCTTATAATCCTCCAATGTGGCAAAGTGTCCTCTTAATCTTTCGCTTTCCACCAACCTGATGTAAGGGATCAGGTTTAAAATTGCATTAAAGTTTATCTTTAAAGCATTTTTATTTATCCCTTTGCTTGTACCAATGGCTCCTGCATCCCGGACCGTCTGAACAAAATCATCAACAACTTCGGCAAAAAGGTTTCCTTCACCGGAAGACATAAATTCGATCCTTAACCTTTCGGGGTTTAGCCCGATATGTTCCATTATTTTTTTACTCAGAAAAACCATGTTTAATGCATGGAAATTTCCATGAGTAATATAATTACACTCATTCAAACGGCAGCCGCCAATGAACACCCCATCAATTCCGTTTGAGAAAGCCCTGAATACATGGGCCAGATCGATTCTACCGCTGCACATCAAACGAATAAGCCTGATTTCAGTTGTATATTGTAGTCTGGAAACTCCAGCCAAGTCCGCAGCTCCATATCCTCACCACTGGCATACGAAGCCTATAATCTTAGGTTTAAATGTATGTCCTGTACTCATTCGTTCCCACCTCCCTGGTTTATAATCCGCTTTAAATCTAACCGGATAACCGCCTTGCCCTGATAACCCCAGCCGCAATACATCCTCTCCCCTCCGTAGGGGGAGAGGACGTGGATAAGGGGGTATTACATTCTGGAATTAACTTTTATGCCTCAAGAAAACCATGTTATTTTAAATATCCTAAACCATAACTTCTTTTATTTCTGTAGTTTCTTCTTCCTGAACTGCTGCATCAATTTGACTCAAGAGTTCTTTATCGGTGAAATGCTTGAGCTGTATCGCCCCTGTTGGACATACCGCGTTACAGAGACCGTCTCCTTTGCAGAGGACAGGGTTCACGGCAGCTTTAAAGCCCGCTGTTTCAGTTTCACGAAACTCGATTGCCCCATAAGAACAGGCGGCAATACAAGCCCCACAGGAAATACACTTATTTTCTTCAACTTCGCAAATAGCGCCGGAAGCGGTGACTATATCGTTTGATAGAAGGGTCAAGACCCGGCCTGCTGCTCCATAAGCCTGGCTTATTGTTTCTGATAAAAGTTTTGGATAGTGCGCTATTCCACAAAGATAAATTCCTTCTGCCGCAAACTCAACCGGCCTTAATTTTACGTGAGCTTCTTTGAAAAAGCCATCGGGGCTCAATCCGACCTTGAATAAATTTTCTATTTCCCTGGTTCCTGCAGAAGGAATTACAGCAGCAGCCAAAGCGACTATATCGGCATCAATTTCAAGTTTTTTCTCTAAAACATAATCCGGCAGGGTAACCCTTAATACAGGTTTGCCTTCTTCTTCAGCCTGTTCTACATGCGGTTCTTCTTCCGGATCGTAGCGAATGAATTTAACATCTTTATCTGCCGCTTCACGGTAATAATCCTCGTTATATCCGTATGTCCTCATATCCCGGAAGAGGATGTAGATATCCATCGCGGGGTTTTTCTCTTTTAGTTTGAGAGCATTTTTTACAGATTCACTGCAGCAGATCCGGCTGCAGTAGTTTCTGTCTTCATTTCTACAGCCTACACATTGGATCATGACCAGACTTTCAGCATTGATTACCTTATCTTCTTCTGCAGCAATCTTTTCCTCCAGCTCAAGGTGAGTGAGAACCCGGCTGTCTTCTCCATAAAGGTACTCGGTGGGAGTATATACTTCAGCGCCGGTGGCGATTACCGTGGCCCCGTGTTTAATTTCAACAGCCCCTCTTTCAGAATCCACCCTGGTTATAAAGTTCCCTATATAACCGGCAGCTTCAGTAATGGCTGCATTGGTGTATACATGGATAAGGGGATGTTGATAGATCTTTGCGGTCAGATCGCGCAAGTAGGCCTGGACATCCAGCCCCTCCAGGGTTTCATGAACTTTTAGCGCAGTTCCACCAAGTTCAGCCTCCTTTTCCACCAGGTATACATGGTGCCCCTGCTCGGCGATAGAAAGAGCACAGGTCATGCCCGCTACGCCTCCGCCGACAACCAATGCCTTTTTATTGACCGGCAGATCAATTTCCATTAAAGGTTCTAAGTGGCGGGCCCTGGCTACTGACATACGGATAATATCTTTCGACTTCTGGGTGGCTGCCTCTTTTTCTTTGGGGTGGACCCAGGAGCAGTGCTCCCTGATATTGGCCATTTCATAATAGTACTGATTGATTCCCGCCTCCCGGAGAGTGTCCCGGAACAACATTTCCAGGGTCCTTGGGGAGCAGGCGGCCACGATTACCCGGTTAAGTCCTTTTTCTTTTATCTTTTCCGTAATTTCTTCGGCGCTGTTGGTTGCGCATGAAAAGAGTTGCTCCTGAGCGTAAACCACGTTGGGTAAGGTTAAGCAGTAGTCAACGGTTGAAGGAACATCGACAATTCTTCCGATGTTTGCTCCACAGTGACACACAAATACACCTATTCTTGGCTCTTCCAACGAAACATCTCTTTCCGGCGGGTATACCCTTTCTATGGAAAGATTACCTTTCCTGTAGTTAAGAAGCGCACCACACTGGGAACCGGCCCCGCTGGCGCTCACAACTGATTCTGGTATATCCACAGGTCCCTGGAAGGCTCCACTTATAAACAACCCCGGGCGAGTAGTTTCGATTGGATTAACAGGGTTAGTTTTGCAGAAGCCGTGGTGATTGAGTTCGATACCAAATTTATCAGCCAGGCCTTCAAAGTCAGCAGGAGGGTTAAGCCCGACCGATAATACCACCATCTCGAATTCCTCTTCCATTACTCCTTCGTCATTGGTGGCGTACCTTATGGTCACATTTTTGGTTTCCGGATCTTCTCTTACGGCCGATGCATAGCTTCTGATAAACTTGACCCCGGGAAGATTTTCCGCTCTTTGGTAATAGCGTTCGAAGTCTTTCCCATGGGAGCGGATATCATTATGAAATACAGTGCACTCGGTTTCAGCGTCATGTTCTTTGGTTAGAATAACCTGTTTCTGTGTATAGGTACAGCACACCGCGGAACAATAACTGTTAGCCCCCGGGGGGTTGACCTGCCTGGAACCGACGCACTGGATCCAGGCTAATTTACGGGGTTGTTCCAGGTCCGAGGGACGCAAGATCCGGCCTTCGTATGGACCGGTAGAATCTGTCAGTCGTTCATAGTCCATACTGGTTACAACGTTGTCAAATTTCCCGTAACCAAAGTCTTCTCTCAGTTTGGGGTCAAATTGTTCATAACCCGGAGCCAGGACTACCGCTCCGACATTTATTTCTGTTTTTTCCTCTTTCTGATTAAAATCTATGGCTTCATTTTGACAGACTGCTTCGCAAATACGGCATTTTTTTTCCTTTAAAAAAAGACAGTTTTCGTCTATATAAGTGATCAGCGGAATTGCTTGAGAGTAGTAAATATGAATGGCTTTATTGTTCGATATACTCTGGTTAAATTCATCAGGGTATTGGACCGGGCAGTATTCTGTACAGGTAGTACAACCTGTACATTTATCTTCCAAAACATATCTCGGTTTTTTCCTCAGTGTTGCTTTAAAATTTCCTGCAGATCCTTCTATACTGTCAACTTCAGTATAGGAAAGGACCTCAATATTGTTATGCCGGTCGACCTCGACCAGTTTGGGTGAGAGTATTCACATGGAACAATCATTGGTAGGAAAGGTTTTGTCCAGCTGGGCCATATGTCCGCCAATGGCCGGAGCCCTGTCGACAAGGTAAACTTTAAAACCGACAGCGGCCAGATCCAGGGAAGCCTGGATACCGCTGACCCCTCCGCCAACCACCATAACGTCTCCAAAGTTACTGGCGGTTAGACTTTTAACCAGTTGTTCACTGTATTTTGTCATATCTAAATCTTTCTCCACTTTCTATCACCTCGTCAGGTTTTATCTGTCTCTGCCGGCCGGGTTTAGCCGGACCGGTCAATTATATTATAATGAGCAGCCAATTCTCTCCGGGTGGGAATATACCAGCATTTGTTTACTGCGCACATGGCTGACCAGGGTAATGCCCATGTCACGTGTTAAAGATACGGCGCTTTCTGTCGGCGAAGGCGTGGAACAGCAACCGTTATGTGCATATCTTCCGCCATAAGCAAAATTTCCGTCGAAACGCGGCCGGTGGACAGCAGTATCCGATCTATGGTTGATATTTCCCTGGCCAGGATTACGCCCCGAATTTTACCCTATCTATTATGATATCCAATATCCTCGGCTATCCGGAAGTAATGGTGCGCTTTGCCGGCAATTTATAATCTGGATCTCTCAGCATTATACTGGCCAGCAAATCAGCCTCAAAAACTTCTATCATAACTATCGTCGATACCGGAGATGATTATTTCGGTGTAGCAAAATCCATGAACAAGGTAATTCAGCTTGATTGGAGCGCACAGGATAGTGACCAGTTCCTGCCGCTTTACAACGACTGTAAGCTTTATTTCGCCGGGTAAGTTGACCGTGGTTTAACCCCTCACACTGTACAATAGCGGTGGCAGATAAAGTTTCCTTTCACAGCCTTTTCCGAATCTGCCCATCCCTTCCTGCATAATTACCCCTGCTTCAGCTAAATTACTTCCTGAAGGATCTCCGTGATGTCTTTAACCAGTATAACATCTTCATAATTGAGGCCCGACCTGCTTTCCTCGAGTGCATCAATGCAATAGGGGCAGGAGGTGCTCAGAACGTCAGCTTCAAGCTCAATAGCTTGCTCTGTCCTCAGGTTGGAGAATCTCTCGTGCATTTTAGTATCGATCCAAATCCTGCCTCCCCCCATACCGCAGCAGAGGCTGTCTTCCCGCGAATCGGGCATTTCACTTAATTCCAGCCCGGGGATCTTTTTTAAAATTTCCCGCGGTTCTTCGTATATGCCGTTATGCCGGCCCAGGTAACATGGATCATGGTATGTTACTTTCTTCGGAAATTCCTTGTTGATCTGCAGCCTCCCCTCATTAATAAGTTCTAATAAATACTGGGAGATATGGACTATTTCAAAGTTTGCCTTGAATTCAGGATATTCGTTCTTGAAGGTGTGGTAACAATGAGGTGACGAAACAAGGATTTTTTTAACTCCGTTTCCGATAAATGTTTTGATATTTTCCCGGGCCAGGTTTTTAAAGACATCCTCATTTCCTGTCTTGCGAATACTTTCTCCACAGCAATTATCCTGAGTTCCTAGTATTCCGAATTCTACTCCCGCTTTGTTCAGGATATTAACTGTGGCTTGAGCAACTTCTTTTAATCTTTGATCATAGCAAACATAGCAGCAGGGGAAATACAAAATCTCCATTTCTTCGGCAAATGGCTTAACATCGAGGCCTTCAGCCCAATCTGCCCTCTCGGATCGTTCCTGGACGAAGGGGTTGCCTTCTGCAGCAAGACTTGCGCTGGCTGAACGGACAGGCTTTAGAAGGGGAGGAGCAACCCCGTATTCAGTGGCAATCCTGCGCATAGCTACCACGTCATCTACCTGTTTTACGTCCCTGGGACATTCCTGGGGGCACTTCCCACAGGTAGTGCAACGCCAGACTTCCTCCAACTCTATTTCCGGTAGACCGAATGTTGCCTCCCGGATCAACTTGCGTATACTAAAGTTTATAACTCTGTTCCAGGGACATACAGTATCGCATTTTCCACATTGATAGCATAACTTGACGGCATCTCCGCCAAATTCTTTTAATTCCTCAACAACTTCCTTAATCGGGGTTTCAGTGTCCACGATGTTGTAATCCCTTCTTTCACAGTAAAATTATTCTTTTTTTGACATTCGGGCAATAGTATCCATCAGGTTATCCAGACCATAAGTGTCTGCCAGTGACTTTAACCCTCTTTCCATCTCTTTCGGCACGGTTTCTTCTTCCTCTTCGTCCACTTCCTCTTCTCTTTCCTCGTAAGTCAGGGCATCGGATAAGCACCACTTCACACACAAGGGTTCTTCTTGCGGCGGATCATCTTCACACATGTCGCATTTGAGAGGAAGGCCGGAGTCCGGTTCTTTGAAAGCGTCCCTTGAGGGGCAGGAAGCCCTGCAAAAGTCACATTCGTCGTATTCTTTCCCGTCAATCACATACTTGTCCCTGCCCATACACTCAGCTGCGGTATACTCTCCCGCATATACAGGAAGGTATATGTCTTCCAGTGGTCTGCGAATCATCCTAATCCGGGACCTGGCCGGATTATTACTGCTATATCGTTCCTGAGCGTGAAATGCGGAGCAGATCATTTCACATGACCGGCATCCGTTGCACTGTTCAAGGTCGATCTTGATTACCTTAACTGTTTTTTTCGCTTT
Organism: Syntrophomonadaceae bacterium; assembly: GCA_007130825.1. Taxonomy (GTDB): domain Bacteria; phylum Bacillota; class Dethiobacteria; order DTU022; family DTU022; genus B1SED10-74M. The sequence goes on from SLRT01000094.1 coordinate 35,825, forward strand.
GCTCATGGTTATAGATTCCTCTCTTTTCCAAGTCTTCACCAACGTAATCCATAGCCAGTTCATGTAGAGACTCTTTGGTAGGAACACCGTTTTCATTGAATCCTTTAAGCCTGTAATACTCATCTAAGAGCTGAGTTTCAAGCTCGGGAAATCTTTTCTTCCAATGGTTTTCCGGTGGCTGATCATCATTTCTCCTCAGACCCCTTCTGACATTTATGGCTCTGACTAATGTTCTGTTCCGCTTGGCTATTTTCCATAATTCATCCTTATCAAATTCAATTCCGGTCGCCGCAGAGATTAAGGTGGGGAAGTTATGTATATGGTAGGGGGGTTTGAGGGGAAATGATGACAACCCGGCACACATTCCAAGGGCATCATCAATGTAGTGCATTGTTTCCTGCCAGTCAACAATTTCGCAAACTGCGTCAACGGGTGGATAATATGGAAATGAATTTTCTCCGCGCAGTTCCCAGTTCAAAAAGATTTCTTTAAGCCTTTCACTGGGTACTTGAACCCAGTCCTTGACGAATTCTTCTCTTTCCTCGCGCGTTGGAAAAGGCGCCTGCGGGAAATTGCCTTCAATCTGGGTAATGTTTACCTTTTCGCCGGTGGCCCACATGAGGAAATAAATTGGGTTAAGCATTGACAGCTTGATTGGTAGCTGCTCATGTTTTTTGATGGTGTTATGGTCATATTCTTCCGCCCCCTTGCCAATTTGACGGGCCGCCCAATAGACGCCATCGGCCAAAACATCGCCAATTCCTTCCCGCCGAACAATCCTGTCAAGCAACCAGTAAAATTTTCCCTCATTATCGGACGGGATTCCTTCCAAGTCTTTATCAGTGAGGATACCCGCTTCATGAAGCTCGATCGCGAAGGCCATAACCTGCGGGGTTGAGAATCCGTCCACGCCATATTCGGTTGCCCGTTGGGCGATTTTAAAACCAAAATCCAGGTCTGAATAGGCCGCCATCGTATAGGTAAGCTTGGAAAAGCATTTCATCATGTATGTTGAAAGACCGGGGACTGAAATAATCGCACCGCATTTCATCGGGCAGTTATAGCAGCTGATTAACCGTTTGCGCACACTTTCTTGCGTCTCTTTCCATTTTTCTTCGACTTCCTTGTTCCAGTAATCTTTTATCCTGGTGCGGGCATTTCCCCAGAGGAAATTTTCGGTATGCCATTTCTCATCATGGATCAACATTTCTTTCGGTGATCCCAGTCCGGCTAAAATAGGCATAACCCCCGGGACTGGATTACTGTCACGCTCCGGTATGTATTCAAGAATATCATGGCAAAACTCGATTAATTCAGCTGGCCGGGCAATGTTGACATCTTTGGTTCCACGTACAGCGATCGCTTTTAAACCTTTGTCTCCCATAACTGCGCCAATTCCGAGCCGGCTGGCACTGGACCTGCTATGCTCGATGGAAGCCATATAGACCCTGTTTTCACCGGCCAGGCCGATAGAAGCGACCTGTACATCCTCGTCATGCAACTCTTCGCGAATGAGCTTTTCAGTTTCAACAGCCCCTTTACCCTGTAAATGAGAAGCATCACGGATTTCTACCTGGTCGTTGTTTATCCACAGGTAAACCAGCTTAGGCGATTTGCCACGAAAAATTACTTTGTCATAACCGGCATATTTCAATTCAGGCGCTAAAAAGCCTCCCATCATGGAAAATGCCATAAACAAAGTCTGTGGAGAATAGGTAGAAACAATAGTCCGGTTTGCACCAACAGCCGGTGTGCCACATAACAGCCCGGTGCTAAATATTAGCAGGTTATCAGGAGAAAAAGGTTCAACATCAGGAGGAACCCGATCCCATAATATTTTGGCGTTGGTACCAAGACCTCCCAGATAGAGTCTGGTTAATTCCGGATCAGTTTCTACTTTTTCAATGTTTCCGCTTGACAAATCAATTTCTAAATTGTAGCCTGCCTCTGCGTACCTCATTTTTAACACCTCTTAGGTATGTTTTTCCTTAAATAATCCAATAATCATTTTGAATCAAGCTTTTAAACCGGAGCACCGCTTATTGAGCACAAGTTACAGTCCTGATTATATGCTAAAGAAGACTATACCGGGCCTGATCCAAAAAGCTTGTTTAAGTTTGCCCTAAATTCTGCCTGGAACACCCCAAATGAAACTGCTTAATGTGGCCTTGTCGGAAAAGAATGTAGGTTTAAGCTATATATAGTAATTGTTATGTTAAATAAGGGCCTGCAGTGAGCATGATAGCGATTTTTAAACCAGTGAACTGTGTTTTAAACGGCACAGTAACACCGGCAAATTTATATATTTTTATTGCTTATAAAACTTTTCTATCAGCAGCTATTTCATGGT
>SLRT01000017.1 GCA_007130825.1 Syntrophomonadaceae bacterium
CAAACTTGCTAAAGCAACAAAAATACCGGCTACACGAATTTCACAAATCATAAAAGGCAAAAGGCGTATAACAGCAGACACCGCCCTTAGATTCGGCAAGTTTTTTGGTAATAGTGCTGATTTCTGGTTGGGTATTCAGATGGAGTATGACCTGAGAAAGGAAAAAACTGAAATTGAATCTGTGTTAGAAGAGATTCAAGAATACAATTAATTATTAGTTTATATGCTCAAAATAATCATTTCCACATAATATAGAATGTATTTTATGTTATTGCTGGCAATAATACCCTTGTAGACTTTAGCTAATGACAATGCCGCTGCTTCACCCTTACTTATCGGAACAACATTCATTGCTGGATTAGCAACCATTTCAAAAAATAACCTTGATTCCTCTTACCCATATAATAGCTGCTTTTTCTCAAACTGCCCTGAGGAACAAAGCTGGCTTAATCTTCTTTTGATGTGAGGCAAGCATGGATTAGATAACTCACCGGCAACCTCATTGGGAACAACTGTCCTTCCCGGATATAGCCTCAGTATAAGGTTTTCCTGTTTTACCCATTTTTTTCTCTTTGTTCTTCGGCTATTTTTATATACTTACCAAAAGTCATATATTGTTTTTCTTCCGGTGGGGGAAAATATAATTCAGTGCTGTAACCATATTTTTTTGCTGAAGAAGCAATTCCAGATCTCATTGTTTCTGCTCTTTTAAAAGTTAAATAGCCATCGTCAACCAGGCACCACAATGTCGCCTGCCTGCTCAGGCCAAAATGCTGTTCGATTTTAACGATGTCTTTGATCTCGAAATGCCGATCAGCTTTTTTCTTTCTAAAGCTGTTCAACGCCTCATAAGGAGCTAAAAAGAACGAAGCAAACAAATTTGCAGGAGTTTAGAATATGATTTAGATTACTTTGCCGGCAAATATGTTTATGTCTATTAAATAACTTGCCTTTAATTTCCCGTAATGTTATTGTGTAACTGTAACAAGAATGCATGCAGGTGAGAAGCTGTCCCACTCACGCTAAGGGTGCCTGCTAAATGATATCGGTAAGATTAGATATAAGAGACAAGCCTCCTGAATCCTTGCAAACTTGATGACAGACGAGGAGTAGGATAACATAAAACAACACCCGGTTTAGGCCCACGGTATGCTGCTTTCAATCGCTTATTTGCCCCCAACACTCAACATCCCCCTTGACCCCATTAAAAATATGACAGCAGTGGCTATCCACACGGATTTAACAGGTGAGCAGATTACATTAACAGCCAGCATTTTTACCGCTGTTAATCTCTATAACTTTTTGACTAAAAACCGGCTTTACCACCCGAACAGGGCAATAGAAAATGCGCTAAAGCATAATTATACGGGAAGCAACAAACACTTCGACCCAGAGGTAATGGAGGTTTATCTGAAGGTATTAGATAAAAAAAATCATGCTAATTTTTTTACAATTGGTGATGAAAGAGAGTATTTGAATGTCAAGGAAGCCGCAAAGCAATAATTTGGCAAGAAACAATCAGAGTAATCCTGAGATCGAAGAAGAACTTAAACGCTCCCGGGATACCGCGGAAGCGCTTAACCGGCTGCTTTCTCTCTCCCTGCAAAATATCCCTTTACCGGATCTTTTGGAAGAAGCACTAGGGCTCATTTTATCGATCCCCTGGCTTGTCTTGGAAAAAAGAGGCGCTATCTTTCTGCTTGAAAACGATCAGCTGGTCATGAAAGCGCAAAGAGGCCTGGAAGAGCCGGTTCAAAAAACTTGCGCCAGGCTTCCCCTGGGCCGGTGCCTGTGTGGAAAGGCGGCTTTTCACGGGGCAGTTCAATTTACATCATCGCTTGATGAACTGCACGAAATATACTTTGAGGAAATGGAGCCCCACGGCCATTACTGTGTACCGATTAAAACTCCGCAGAAAATCTACGGGGTTCTTAACCTGTACCTGCACGACGGCCACCGCTATGATAAAAACGAAGAAGACTTTCTTTTCGCCGTTGCCAACACCCTGGCCGGAATTACGGAACGCAGAAAGACAGAAGAAGCCCTTGTTGAAAGTGAGCATACGTTTAAAGAAATTTTTGAGAACTGTAATGATTTAATTTACCTTCATGATCTTGAAGGTAAAATGGACAAGGTTAATAAAGCAGCCTGTGAGCGGCTCGGTTACAGCCGTGAAAAACTATTAAGCATGTCCCTGAAAGACATTGTATCTTCTGAGTATTCAGGACTGATACCCGGCCGCGTTAAGGATCTCTTAAAATCAGGCCGGCTGATTTTCGAATCAGCCGATGTAACCATAGACGGTACAATTATTCCTGTTGAAGTCAGCGCTCGTATCATTGAGTATGGCGGCAAAAAAGCCGTTTTGAGTATAGCCCGCGATATCACTAAACGCAGGAAATATGAAGAAGCTCTGAGCGGGTTGAATGAAAAATTGGAGCAACAGGTACAAGAGCGGGCCGGTGAGCTCACCCGTGTTAACAAAGAACTGCGAGAGGAAATTAGCGAGCGAATACGCATGGAAGAAGAGCTGAACCAGCGTCTTTTAGAGATGGAAACACTCCAGACCGTTTCCTCTGCCTTACGTACGGCAGAAACCCTGGACGAGATGCTGACAATTTTGATCGATGAAACACTTAAAATCCTTGATACCGAAGACGGGGCAATCTCCCTCTACCACCCCGAAAAAGAAACGTCACATTTTGCTATTAACCGCGGCTGGTTTAACCAGCTTGATGAAACCTGGCTGAAACCTGGGGAAGGTATCGCCAGGGAGGTTTTTACACCTGGACAAGGGCTTGTCTTCAGGGAATTTGCTAAAGACTCCAGGGTGAAACACACCGAAAGCATACCCGAGGGTTGGGGAGGAGCATGTCTTCCTATAAGCGCTGCTAAAAATGTTGTCGGAGCACTATTCGTTTCTGTTCCCTTGCCGCGCGAAATTACCAGGGTAGAACTAAGCCTGCTTAATTCTCTTTCTGAAATGGCCGGCACGGCAATACAACGTATTAGTATGTTCCAAGAGACCGAAAATCTTCTGGAAAATTTGCAGGAAGCGAAATCAGAACTGTTGTTAGCTTACGATGCTACGCTTGAAGGGTGGGCCCGGGCCCTTGAACTCCGTGACCATGAAACAGAGGGCCATAGCATGCGGGTCGTAGATAGAACCATCCAGATAGCAATGCTGCTTAATGTGCCTGAAGATGAGCTAATACATATACGCCGCGGTGCCCTGCTGCATGATGTCGGAAAAATAGCCATCCCTGATGCCGTCCTGTTAAAACCGGGCAAATTAAATTCAGATGAGATGGCCTTGATGCAGCAGCACCCGAATTTTGCTTATGACCTGCTACATCCGATCGATTACTTACGCCCCGCTTTGGATATCCCCTATTGCCATCACGAAAAATGGGACGGTAGCGGTTATCCCCGCGGGCTTAAGGGCGAAGAGATTCCCATAGCAGCTCGAATCTTTGCCATTGTAGATGTTTACGACGCTTTGACCAGTGACCGACCTTACCGCTCGGCCTGGAGCAAGCAGAAAACACTTGAGCATATCAGCGAACAAAGTGGCAAACACTTCGACCCGCAGGTGGCTGACATTTTTCTAAATATTGGTTCGCGCCCTTAACAAGGGCGGATGATCGTGTGTGTTTCAAAAGAAACAAAAAAGAAGTGGAAGGAAGTGATTGAGAATGGGAACAGGCAAAAATAGCAAGATTGCCGAGATAATCAACAATTCTAAAGATGAACTTTTAGAGAATTGGCTGAAGGAACAAAAAGAAGCAAAAAACCAACATACTGAGTTGATATCGGAAGATGAACTGCGGCACCGGTCGGATGAGCTG
>SLRT01000161.1 GCA_007130825.1 Syntrophomonadaceae bacterium
AACAACCTAAAAGAAGGTGATCTTAACTGATGTTAAAAGCAGATCTGGTTGGTGTAGGGGTAATCGGAACCGGAAGAGCAGGGCTTGTGCATTGCACTAATTTTGCAGAAAACGTCCCTAATGCCCGGTTGATTTCTGTATGCGATGCCGACAAAAAAAACGCAGAAAAGACAGCCATGCAGTTTAATGTTAAAGCTTATAACAAGGCAGAAGAATTTTTAAACGACCCGGCGCTGGATGCCGTAGTTATCGCCACTCCGACTTTCACCCACGCTGAAATGGTTAAACAAGCTGCAGAGGCCGGAAAAGCGATACTTTGCGAAAAACCTTTGGCCTCTACCGAAGCCGAGGCCGCGGCTATGGGCAAAGCAGTGGAAAAAAACGGCGTGTGTTTTGTTATGGGTTTCATGCGCCGCTTCGACAAAAATTTTATCCGGGCCAATGAAATTATCCGGCGTGGCGATATCGGCGAGCCGCTGATGATTAAATCGACCGGGAAAGGACCCGGCCTACCTCCACCCTGGAACCTGGACATTTCGAAAAGCAACGGGATGCTGGCCGAAGTAAACAGTCACGATTTTGACTGTGTGCGTTTTTTGACCGGTGAGAATTACCGCTGGGTTTTTGCCACTGCCCGCAACAACAAGTGCTTGCAGTTTGCAAAAGAATATCCTGACTTTTACGACACCGCTATTGTCACATTCGGCCTGACCGGCAAAGTTATGGGTACGATCGACGGAGCCTGCCCGGCTGATTACGGCTATGATGCAAGGGTGGAAATTCAGGGCACAGACGGGGTCTTAATGATCGGCAGTATCGCCAAAAAAGGGGTTGTTATCGGCTTAAAAGAGGCCGGAGTTATAGAAGAAATGGTCGACAGCTGGCGAACCCTGTTTAAAGAAGCTTACCTTGCCGAAGACAGGACTCTCATTGAATGCCTGATCAACGGAACGACACCGCCTTCCAGCCTGGAAGACGGTTGGAAAGCTCTGCAGGCGGTCCTGGCCGCAAACAGATCAATCAAAAACGGGGCGGTAGAAAAAATATGAGCAGTAGCGCTAAAACAATGCTCGCCGCTATCTACATGGACGGGAATATCGAGGTTAAGGAAACGCCCCTTCCCCGGCCGGATCGGGAAGAGGCACTGTTAAAGGTTGAGACAGCCGCCCTCTGTGCCACCGACATAAAAATATGGCAAAGAGGCCATCGCAACATTGCTCCGGGAACAGAGACAATCCTCGGCCACGAAGTGGTGGGTCAAATTGTTGAGGCAGGTGATCGGGTTGACCAAACCATCGTCGGCACAAGGGTAGTCATTCCTCCCAACGTCGGCTGCGGTATATGCCCCGCCTGCCAGGCCGGATGGGACAGTTACTGTCCTGATTATAAAGCCTACGGCATTGGTTTAAACGGCAGCCTGGCCGAGTACATGCTTCTATCATCGTCTTCGATTTCTCGCGGCAACCTTGTTACCATCCCCGATCATGTTCCAACCCGTATTGCCGCCCTCGCCGAACCGACTTCATGCTGTTACCGCGGCCTGCAGGAATGCGAGCTTAAAGCCGGCGAAACCGTAATGATTACCGGTACAGGGCCGATGGGTATCCTGAGCATAATCACTGCCAGAGCTATGGGCGCTTCAACCATTATTGCCGTTGATCCCGTAGCCGAACGCAGGGAAAAAAGCAAAGCTTTCCAGGCCGACTATGCCCTTGATCCGGGGGCTGGTAGCTTCAACGAAGAACTCCTCGACATCACCGGCGGCTGGGGAGTAGACGTGGTCATGGTTACTGCACCTTTTGCCAAAGCCCAGCTGCAGGGGATTAAGGCAGCGGCAATAGGAGGACGTATAAATTTATTTGCCGGACTTGCCGGCGACGATACCTTCACCGGCTTCCCTGCCAATCTTGTCCACTACCGCGGATTAAAAGTAATCGGAACTACCGGCACAACCCCCCGGGAGATGCGCATGGTTACAAATCTCATGGCCGGCAACCGCCTGGAGCAACTAAAAGACGTGGTTACTGCTGTCTTTCCTCTTTCCGACATACAAAAAGCTTTTGAAGAAGCCAGACGGGGCAGCGGTTTAAAGGTTCTGATAGTTCCCAATGAAAGGGCAAAGGTTTAAAGGTCTGCAGAACTAAAATTACAAGGGGGTAGCGGAAAATGTCTGATATCTATTTATTGGGTGTCGATCTGGGCACCATGGGTACAAAAGCGGCCCTATTTAACCAGGAAGGCGAACTAATTGCCGAAGCTTACGAAGAATCTATCCTGCGCTATCCAAAACCGGGCTGGGTAGAACAGGATCTTGAAGAAATATACACCTCCGCCGTCAACTGCATCAAAGCAGTTTTGGAGCAAAGTAAAATCGACAGTGCCAAGGTTGAAGGAATAGCCTTCAGCAGCCAGATGTCGGGTATCGGCATGATTGACAAAGATTGGCAGCCGGTTGCCCACTATGACAGCTGGCTGGATACACGCTGTGAAGAATCTTTCGATCTAATGGAACCTCTATGTGACAACTTCACGGCCGGCAGCGGTTGTCCGCCCACTTATGCTCATGCTTCGAAAATGATCTGGTGGAAAAACAACCACCCGGAGGTATTTAAACAGGCAGCCAAATTCATTGTTCCACTAACTTATGTCGCCGGTAAAATGGCCGGTCTAGCCGCCGACCAGGCCTATATTGACGAAACCTGCCTTCATTTTTCCGGTTTCAGTGAAACCGATAAACTAAAGTGGTCTGAAGAACTGCTTAACCGGTATGAAATCCCGAAAGATAAAACCCCCCGGATCATATCCTCGACGGAAATAATCGGCAATGTTAATTCAGAAGCTTCCCGTCTGACCGGATTAAAGGAGGGCACTCCCATAGCTGCCGGGGCTGGAGACCAGGCTGCCGCAGCATTCGGCGCCGGCGTTGTTAACCCCGGCGATGTATTTGACAATGCCGGTACGGCTTCAGTTTGTTCTATCTGCGTGGAGCGGTTCAAACCGGATGTCGATAATAAAGTAGTGCTGGCCACGCGTGGGGTTATCCCGGGAACTTTTTATGCCCTTTCTTTTATCAACGGCGGGGGATTGAACCTACGCTGGTTCCGCGACACTTTCGGTTTGCAAGAAAAAGATAAAGCAGGAGATAAAGTCTACCAGGTATTTGACAAAATGGCAGCCAATGTTCCGGCAGGCTCGGAAGGAGCTATATTTATCCCCCACCTCCAGGGCAGGGTCACACCGCCCGATCCCACATTAAGGGGACTGTGGGTTGGCTTTACCTGGGCCCATAACCGCAGCCACCTGTTCCGCTCCATCCTGGAAGGAATCGCCTACGAATATGCCTACTACCTGCAAATTGAACAGAACCTCCATCCTGACCTTAATTGCCGCGAGGTAAGGGTTATCGGCGGAGGGGCTTCCAGCAACTTGTGGAACCAGATTAAATGCGACATACTAAATATCCCCTACTGCCGCATCAACAGGAGCGAAGTAGGCACCTGGGGCTGTGCCATGATAGCCGGTAAAGCGGTAGGGCTGTTTGACGATCTTGCCACCACTGCCAAACAGTCCAGTCAGGTAGTCAAACGCTTCGAGCCCCGGAAAGAATATAATGAGTTTTACAAGCCGTACGTGGCAATGTACAGCCGCATTCTTGAACAGTACTCCGATGTCTTCAGCGGACTCAGTGCACTGCCCACCGAACACAACCAAAAATAGGTGGTAAATGCATCCAATCCAGCTTCTAACTCAGGAGGATTTAACAATGATCAGAAAATACAAGGATCTGAAACGAATATATAACAGCGGCATTATAGCCGTTATCAGGGCGGAATCACCGTCC
>SLRT01000162.1 GCA_007130825.1 Syntrophomonadaceae bacterium
CCATGCTCGTTGTTGGGAAAAAACCAGGGGCTGTACTACCTGGGGCTGTACCGGAAAACCGGAACTTGATAATGAGCAGGATGAAGTTTCCTATAAACGCTGTACTTTTTGCGGAGAAGAGATTATCAATTTTGCCGTTAAATGCCGCTACTGCCGTTCTTCCCTTATTGCGCCCGAAAAATTTGAGCCAGTGGAAGTAGGGAAAGCAGGACACAGGATCAGTGACGAATTTAGAAAAGATCCTATTTTAACCAGCCTCCTGAACCTTATATTTCCCGGAGCCGGGTATATGTACCTGGGTCAGTTTAGCAAGGGGTTTTTATGGTTTCTAATCGCGGTTGGAGCCTGGTTTTTTACCCGGGGGATTGGTTTAATTGCCGTATACCTCTGGGTGATGTATGATTCAGCCCGCCAGGCCAATTCTATGAACCGCGGCGATTCCCCGCCTGATAAAAGGACTGTGGAGCGCTCATGAACCGCAGCTTTTTTAAAAATGCCCCGGTTTTCTGAACAAAACTATCCGGTTGCTGTTTGTTCCGGAGCGGTTATTCTTAATGCCCCATATATTTGAGGTTTTGGTAAAATCCTGCCGGTTAACAACCACACCGGCGCATTCAAAACCGCGCTGCAGCCCCAAAGGAATAATTGTATCTTCGAGGTTAATTTTTCCGCTTCTGACTTCTCCTACCTCAAAAGCAACCCATCCACCCGGCCTGGTGATCCGGTACAGTTCTTTAAAAACCAAGCGCATTACCAATGCCCAGTCCCTTAAAGAGGAAGCCATAATCAATTTTTTTTCAATTTCCTGCATGTTGATGTTGTTAAACCAGCAGCGCAGCCAATTATCTGTGGAGTATTGAACTATGTCTAAGAAAGGCGGCGAAGTTACTGTCAGGCTGATACTTTCCGCGGGTATTTCTCTGGTTTCAGAAGCATCTTTTTCCAGAAAAACCGCTTTTGCTGCGGCTTCAAGCAGCCGGTTTAACTCTGCAGCGGTCAAATTACGCAGGAGCTGAGTGCTCTTCCTGATTATCAATGTCCGTACATTACGGTATTCCGGTTTTTGATTACGCTTGGTGTTAATTTTTTTTTGTCGTTCAGCTGAGACTGCCTGGTTGGGCGGCATAGTATAAACAGAAAAGAACCCTTTTGAGTGGCCGGTTAAACGATTCGTTGCAACCATTCTTATCCAGCGATCTGTTGCATCCGCAGTTTTGTTATTTTGCCGTTCAATTAAATAGTTGCGCAGAGCAAGCAGTTCAGTTTCAGTTTGTGGATGGTAGAACATGGAAAGGTCGATATCTTCATTATCAACATCCCGAAAAGGCATTTCAAACAGGCGTTTTCTGATATCGTTGATTGATGGAGGATAAAGCCTTGGCTCAGTTAAGATTTTACTCAAGGGGTTAATATCATTTGAAACTGGATTGCGGCCAAGAAGGGCGGCTTCAAGAGCGGTTGTTCCCCGGCCGGCAAAAGGGTCGTAGACAGTTTCACCCGGCTTGGTCAGCAGTTCAATAAAAAACCGGGGCAGTTGTGGTTTAAAACAGGCCCGGTATGATATTTCCTGAATAGATGCGGTCTGCCGTTGGCGGGATGTCCAGAATTCATTGATAAAAAGATTTGCAGATATTTCCCCCAGGTTCAGTCTCTCGATGCAGGTTTTCATGGTTTTTTTATCAACAAGGGATAACTGACTTTCTTTTTCCAATGTAAATGCTTCAAGATATTCACAAACTCTGTTTATTGTGGGCAAATGAGCTCACCTTTAATAAAATCAAAAAGCATAATCTTTTTTTTCCGCACACAGCTTGCACTGCCCGTAAAAATTTATGCTGTGCTCATATACCGTGTGGCCGGTTGAGCTACCGGCTTTATCATTTAAATCTTCAAGGAGTGTCATTGGCAGATCATAAATAGAATCACAGTCCCGGCAAATAAAATGGTAATGTGGTGAAACATTGCCGTCAAAACGGTCAAAACTACTTCCTGCTTCAATTTTCACAATCAGCTTTTGATCGATTAATATATTGACATTACGGTACACTGTACCCATGCTCAGGTTAGTGAATTCTTTTTTCAGCTCATCGTAGATCCAACTGGCTGTTGGATGGGTATCGGTATTTCTAAGGAGTTTCAAAATATGTTCCCTTTGTCTGCTCCGCTTGTATTTGTGTCTATTCATCATTATTTTGGTCACTGTTCCTGTCAGTTATTATTTTAATAGCCTTCTTGCATTAATAATATAGATAAACTCTCATAAGGTCAAGTGATTAAATCGAGCCAGTGTTCGTGCAGGCTACATTGAGCATTGGCCGAGTTAAGTTTTAAAACCAGGCTGTAAAAAGAATACCGATAATTGTTCCGCTAAAAATGCCAAAAATGGAAAAATGGGCTCCGGCACTTTCATAAGCATCGGGTATCAATTCGTCACAGACAATATAGAGCATGGCTCCGGCGGCAAAACCGAGTGACATACCGAGAACCAGAGGTGAAACACCGCTGATCAGCGCCCCTATCAGTGCGCCCACACCCATAGGCGCGCCGGAAAGGGCTGTAATCCCCACAATCTTAGGGTAGCTGTAACCACCATGCCTGAGTGGTGCAGCAACAGCCATTCCTTCGGGGATGTTATGCAGGCCGATTAGTATAACCAGGCTTGTTCCCAGTTCGGTGGAACCGATGAAACCGGTGCCGATGGCTAAGCCTTCCGGAAAGTTATGCAGTCCGATCCCGAGAGCCAGAAGGGTGCCTTTTTTCAGGTAGCCGCCCACATGGGCCGCTTCCGGGGTCACCGGGTGATGATGGGGCAGGTAATGGTCCAGAAAGTAAAAAACAAACAGCCCCATGGTCAAACCGATTATAGCAAAACCGTAACTGCTGTAATCAATTGATTCATCGATCAGCTCTAAAAAAACAATTGCCAGCATTATGCCGGCGGCAAACGCAAGGATCGTTCCGGTTAAACGGGGTGTCGGCTTTTTGATAAAAATGGAAAACAAGCCCCCTGCCCCTGTCCCGACCACTCCGGCCAGCATGCCCAATGTTGCAATTTCCAGCCAACTCATCGAAGATCACTCATTTCAATTATCTACAGCTTGATCTTACAACAAGCTGTAGAGATCATCTTTAACGATTCCTACAGCTTGTTGTCAAATTCAATTCGTTTAGTAAGGCCTCTAACTTTTCCTTTCTTTTTAACTGACCTCTACCTTTTGTGCATTGTCCCACAAGCCGTGAATGTTGCAGTAACTTAAAGCCACCAGTTCACCGGATTTTTCCAAGGTGACAGTGGTCAAGACTTTTGGTTCACACTTGGCACTGCCGGCATTGGCTCCCTGCACAGATTCACCATGGGCTTCAAACTGGTAGGTGCCCAGATTGATGATGAACTTTTCGTCTTCTGGTTTAAAGTATAATTGGATATTGCGAATATGGTGTTCAGTTGTATGCGGGTGGGGAATTTCAGCTCCTACACTTAAAGCAATTTCACATGGCTCGCCCTTTTTGACCGGACCCTGCACCTCAATCACGGGAACATGCTTTTCTGCTTTCCAGTCGGCTGACTGGATATGATTACCGATTGCGCTCATGAAAAACCCTCCTTAATTAATTATATTAATTTCTTCGTGTTTATACTTTTCTACATAAACAGCGATCTTCCTTTTTATACTTAAGATTATTCAGGTAAATCGTAATAGTTCTGTTATTATGATTGTGATATAATAACAAAAACTGTCCAAGGATCCCGATCTGGAAGCAAAGGTAATAAATGTATTCAACAACAGTTATGGATCATTTTAAAAATCCCCGGAATGTCGGCATAATCCCCGCGGCTAACGGTATCGGCACTATCGGTGATCCGGACTGTGGAGATTATGTGCGTATTTATATCCGGGTCAGGGCAAACCGCGTGTGTGAGGTAGGTTTTGAAATATGCGGCTGCCCGGCCTCAATTGCCACCACCAGTGTCCTTACAGAAATGGCAATCGGTAAAACGCTCGATGAGGCAGTTGCTATTACCGAAGCAGATGTGGTCAATGCCCTGGCCGGGTTGCCCGAAGCAAAAATTCATTGCTCGAATTTAGGGACTGCCGCGCTGCGGCAGGCTGTAGTAGATTACCTGCAGCGTTGTAAACATAATAAGGAGGTAAAACCATGACTATTGAATGTGCACGGTGCCGGGTTAAACTTCCAGGGGAAGATACCCATCACCATCGCGGCCAGGATCTCTGTGAGGATTGTTACATGGGGGCCCTGCAGCAGCCCAAAACATGTGATGCAGCTGCTACGCAATTGGCCAAAAAGCACCGTGAATCTGCCGGCCAGACTGGTACAGACGGCCTGCTCGATATCCAGAAAAAAATTCATGACTATATAAAGGAGCGCGGCAAAGCTACCCGCCAGCAGATTATGGAAGCCCTTGATATCCCTGAATGGGAACTGGATAAGCAGATAGCTGTTTTAAGGCACTGTGAACTGGTGAAAGGGCGGAAAGAAGGCAACCAGGTGTACCTGGTTCTTTTCGATTATTGATAGTGCCCGGCAATTATTTGCGCACTCTTTCGGGCTAAAGGCAGGATGATGGCGATTGTCATAACGCCGGTTACCAGGAAAGCGCTGCCTAATCCCGGTCCCTGGGCGGCCAAACCAAAAACCAGGGCACCGGCGGCGAATACAATGTCGATAGTGTTTTCCTGCAGGCTCATTGTGGTTGCCCGCATTTCCGGTTTACTTATATCGATAAGCCAGGCGGCGAAAACAAGGGAGCTGCCCTGAATACCAATGCCTAAAATTACACCACAGATAATGATCATAGCCGGTGATAAGTATAGAAAAGAAAAGGCTATCGCTCCTGCGCTGACTGTAAGCAGAAGCGGCCAGGCAACTTTCTGCCGGCTAAAGCGGTCGGAAAGGATGCCGGCTCCCAGGCACCCGGCAACTCCGGCCAGGCCAAGGATTATGAAGAAATAAGGCGCTTGAGCGCCGGGGGAGGCCGATTCTATATGAACGGCCGCAAAAGAAACGACTGCGCTGTAAGTAAAGGCATAAAGAGCAATTCCGCCGATAATAGGGTAAATCTGTCTCACGGTAAGCGCTTTTCTGAGCTGACCCAGTGAGCTGGCAATTTGCCCGGTCCTGAAAGATACCGGCGGGGTTTTGACCGCGTAAAGCAAGACCAGGGAAATTGCGCAGGTTAATGCGCTGGCAATAAACCAACTGTTATAATCAAGTTCACCGATTATAAACAGAGCAACAGACGGTCCGGCCAGTAAACCCAGGTTAATAAATATACGTGAAGCTCCCAGGTATGTGCCGATTTTGTTGGCGGGGGCCATTGCTGCTGTCAGGGTGGATATACCGGGCAAATATACGGCCAGGCCCAAAGACTGATAGACACGGGCCGCCAGCAGCATGGTATAAGACGGGCTGAGCATTACCAGTAGAGGAGTGGTGGTAAAAGTAAAAACACCAAGCAGCATTAACGGTTTTGCTCCTCTCCGGTCCATTACCGGGCCGAGGAAAAAACGCAGCAGTACGGCTATTATCCCGAAGGTGGTGTTTTGCAGTCCGGCCAGAAAAGGACTGCTTCCAATGGCCAGGCTGTAACCAGGGAAAATAGCAATTGAAGCAAATAGATTGAGCACGAAGAAAAAAACAGATCCAAAAAAAAGGACCCAATTTACGGGCCTGCTGTTAAATTTTTCGCTTTCCTGCGACTGGCTGTATTTTATTTGCACCTTGTCACATCAACCTTGCTCAATAGATTGTAAGGTCATGGTCTTTCTCTACTGGTTGGTTACGGTTTCAGCTGATCGGCAAGTTCCTTGGCTGCGATGGCGGCCACATCCGCGGCTACATAGTGGTCAGTGGCTGCATCAAAAAGTATGGTGGCCCAGGCATTTTTTATTCCGCCTTCATTTGTTTCAACAGGCAGCCGGTAGCAGAGGCAAAGCAGCAGGCGCGGCAGAACCCTCCACTCGAAGGCCAGGTCACCAGGGCCTCTCATTTCCCAACCCCCGGTGGCGAGGCATTTTTGACGCAATCCGTCGAGGTCATCTTTCCAGGCTGCAGCCAGCTCATCTCCGCAGTATCCCTGGAAGGCCTGCTGGTAAAAAAGTCCGCCGATTTCGCTTAGATTTACCCAGCGCCTGGTCAGGGGCCGGCCGTCGGCGCGGTCAAGGTAATGCAGTAAAAGCGTTTCCTTAGAAAGCCGGGCCGGATTACCATGCTTATCGGTTATAGTTAGTTCGGGCCAAATGATTGTATAAGTTTCCAGCAGATGATCCCCGCTTAAAATAAGTTTATCATCTTTATCTTTTTGTA
The DNA here is from genome assembly GCA_007130825.1 of Syntrophomonadaceae bacterium. Lineage (GTDB taxonomy): Bacteria > Bacillota > Dethiobacteria > DTU022 > DTU022 > B1SED10-74M. The sequence continues at coordinate 6,328 of SLRT01000162.1, forward strand.
AGCTCATTGCTGCCTTGCGGGCAATTTCCTGCGGGTTGCGCTGCTTCAGCCTCTCTCTGTATTCGGCGCAGCGTTCACGCAGGGCCTGTTTTCTTTTTTTTTCGTTGGCAGCGTTATTAAGGATTTCCGGATGGTTATCTTCTTTATTGTTTTTCAACTAAGCACCACCATTATTTTGACTGCGCTTATTATAGCGATATCGGGAGCGATTAGTCAACGTTTGGAAATACTTACAGGTCAGAGAGAAATATAAAAAACTATTTTTTGTAAAAGCGATTTGCCGGGTCAGTTTACTAAACCGCGGCAGATAATTAAATGCTGATTAAATCTAAATAGTTTTGTTTGCGAAGTTTCATAAGATGATTTAGACTGATAGGTAATTAAAAAATAAGTTTTTCAGGGTGTTATAGAGGAGTTGATCGATTGTGCGGATTGGTATAGCCGGTTACGGTAAAATGGGAATATTAATCCGGCAAACGGCCCTGGCCAGGGGACACGATGTGCCGGTAGTAGTAGATCCGGTTAGTACCGCGGAAGAAGTAACTGCTCGCAAACCATCTTCCACATCTATGCCGCTTGATGTTATAATTGATTTTAGCGAACCGCAGGTGTTAGTGGATAATGTTAAGCGCTACGGGGAAATGAATTTAGCGGCGGTAGTTGGAACAACCGGCTGGTACGACAAAATGGACCAGGTTGCCGCGGTGGTTGAAAAAAGCGGAATTGGCCTTATCTGGTCGGGAAACTTCTCGCTGGGAGTCAACCTGTTTTTTCACATTTTAAAAGCGGCGGGAAGGCTCATGAACCGGTTTCCACAGTATGATGTTATGGTTCATGAGTACCATCACCGCCATAAAAGCGAAAGCCCCTCCGGTACTGAACATATGATCGGTGACATTTTGATCAATGCTCTTGACAGAAAAAGCTCGACTGTTTCGGGGTTGCTGAATCGTCGAATAGAAAATTCTGAACTCCACATATCTTCGACCAGGGGCGGTTCGATACCGGGCGCCCACCAGGTAATTTTTGACAGCGATGTCGATACCATCATTTTGGAGCATACCGCCAGGAATCGTCAAGGATTTGCTGAGGGTGCGGTAATAGCTGCGGAATGGATTTATGGTCGAAAAGGTTTCTATAATATTGAACATATGATGCAATCCATTATCGGGGGTGAATAAAATCGATAATATATTCCGAGGCGTACACACTGCATTGATTACTCCCTTTACCAGTACGGGAGCAGTGGACATAGGGGCTTTTAAACGATTGGTGGAATACCAGATCAACTCCGGAATCGACGGACTGGTGCCCTGCGGAACAACCGGTGAAAGCTCTACTTTATCGCATGACGAACACGACCGGGTTATTGCTCTTACCGTGCAATATGCAGACGGCCGGGTACCGGTTATTGCCGGCACGGGCAGCAACTCGACAGCGGAAGCAATTCAACTTTCTCAGCATGCGGAACAATCCGGGGTTGACGCTGTCCTGGTGGTTAATCCATATTATGTAAAGCCGACCCAGAAAGGCCTCTATTATCACTTCAAAGCTATTGCTGAAGCAGTATCTATACCCTGTATACCTTATAATATTAAAAGTCGCAGCGGAGTTAACCTTGAAAACGAGACCTTATTTAAGCTAATGAACGAGCATGATAATATTGTTGGAGTAAAAGAGGCATCAGGTAGCCTGGAACAGATGAAAGACATGATTGAAATGCGTCATGAAAGATTTTACCTCCTTTGCGGCGATGATAATATGACTGTTGATCTGATTGAAGCAGGGGGTAACGGGGTGGTTTCGGTAGCGGCGAACCTGGTTCCCGAAAAGATGAAAGAGATGGTCCACAGCGCCCTTGAAGGCAATCTGAAGCGGGCCAGGGAGTTGGAGAACCAGTTGATGCCTCTGTTCAAAGCCACTTTTATTGAAACTAACCCAATCCCCATTAAAACAGCTATGGCCATGAAGGGGTGGTGTCTCGAATCTTTCCGCCTGCCGATGTGTTCTATTTCCAGTGAAGAAAATTATGCCGCTATTCAGGAAGCATTAGCCGGGTTGGATCTACCGGATGCAACTGAAAAAGGTCAAAAGGAGTGAATACCTTAGGTGGCAAAAATTAACCATAATTACCGGAAGTTAAGCGCCGGTTACCTGTTTCCTGAAATCGGCCGGCGAATAAACCTTTTTCAGCGGGATAACCCGGATAAAAAAGTACACCGCCTGGGTATCGGCAATACCACCGAACCGCTTACTCCGACTGTTGTGGAAGGGCTTCGTGAAGGAACTGACCGGCTGGCAAATATAGAAACGTATAGTGGATACGGAGATGAACAGGGCGAAGAAGCATTGCGCACTGAACTGGCTCGTTTCTACGCTAACCGGGGAGTATCACTCGATCCTGATGAATTTTTTATCAGCGACGGGGCAAAGCCTGATGCGGGAAACATACAGTCGATTTTCAGCACCGATAACCGGGTTGCGGTTCAGGATCCGGCCTATCCAGTTTATGTTGATACTAACGTTGTCGCCGGCCGGACGGGGGCTTTTGATCCACAGCGTGGCAATTACGCGGGATTGGTTTACATGGTTTGTAACCGGGAAAACAATTTTATACCTGATCCTCCTGCTGAACATGTTGATCTTGTCTACCTGTGCAGTCCGAACAACCCGACCGGGGCGGTGGCCACCCACAGGGAACTGCAAAAATTTGTAGATTATGCCCGTGAACATCAGGCCGTGCTGATTTTTGACGCTGCCTATGCTGAATTCATTTCCGATCCTGGTTTGCCGCGTTCAATTTATGAAGTTGACGGGGCTAAAGAGTGCGCTATCGAGATAAACAGTTTTTCCAAACTGGCGGGTTTTACCGGCGTGCGCCTGGGTTGGTCGGTTGTGCCTAAAGCGCTTGTTGTCGCCGACAGTGAACCGGAAGAAGTCCACCGTCTTTGGTTCCGCCGGCAGACCACATTTTTTAACGGAGCTTCGAATATTGCCCAGCACGGCGGTCTGGCTGTTCTTTCCGCTAAGGGTTTGGAAGAGTGTGCTGAGCTAATTAGCTATTACATGGAAAATGCCCGCATTATCAGTGAAGGACTTAAATCCGTGGGACTGACTTTTTATGGAGGAGTCAACGCCCCTTACCTTTGGTTAAAAACCCCCGGGAAGATGACCTCCTGGGAATTTTTTGACAAGTTGTTATACGAAGCACAGGTAGTTGGCACCCCGGGCTCAGGTTTCGGCCCTTCGGGAGAAGGTTATTTCAGGTTGAGCGCTTTCGGGCATCGCAGCTCTATTACAGAAGCGGTCCAAAGCATCCAGGCCGGCCTGAAGTTATAATTATAATGACGGAGGCGCCAATGAGCAAAAAAAGTATTCCTCTGACCAAAAATGAACTCGATAAAATAGCGACTGAATATCCCACCCCCTTTTATCTTTATGATGAAAAGGCAATCCGGGAAAATGCCCGCCTGTTTTATAAGGCCTATGACTGGGCGCCCGGTTTTAAAAATTACTTTGCCGTGAAAGCCTGTCCTAACCCGGTTATCATGAGCGTCCTGAAAGAAGAAGGTTTTGGAGTTGATTGCAGTTCAATGCCCGAGCTTTTACTTGCTGAAAAGGTCGGTTTCAAAGGCGAAGAAATCATGTTTACCTCCAATGATACTCCGCCGCTGGAATTTAAAGAAGCGGCCCGCCTTGGCGCTGTAATCAATCTCGATGACATCAGCCATGTCAGTACTCTCGAGCAGATCGCCGGTATACCGGAGATGATTTCGTTTCGTTATAATCCGGGCGACTTACGCAGTGGAAATGTTTTGATCGGTCAGCCGCAGGAAGCCAAGTACGGGGTGCCCCGGGATCAGATTATTGATGCTTATCGCCTGGCCCGGGATAAAGGGGCCAAACGTTTTGGCCTGCATGCCATGGTGGCCTCCAATGAGCTGGAAAATAATTACTTTGCTGAAACGGCCCGGATGCTTTTTGAATTGGCGGTGAAGATAAAGCAGAAAACAGGTATTAAAGTCGAATTGATTAATATGGGCGGCGGGGTTGGTATTCCATACCGCCCTGAAGATCAGGCTGTCGATTTAAATGCAGTCTCCAGGGCCATGTGCGAGCTTTACAACCGCGTAATTGTTGAAGAGGGGCTTAATCCTGTAAAAATAGTTTTTGAGTGCGGCCGGATGATTACCGGCCCGTACGGTTTCCTGGTCAGCAGGGTGCGCCAGGTGACAAGAAAATACAAAGATTATGCCGGCCTCGATGCCTGTATGGCCGACCTGATGCGCCCTGGTATCTACGGCGCTTATCATCATATAACCGTCGCGGGCAAGGAAGAGATGCCCCGGGATCATACCTACGATGTTACCGGTTCACTATGCGAAAATATCGATAAGTTTGCCATCGATCGGCCTCTGCCGGAAATTGAGCCGGGCGACCTTTTGGTTATCCACGATGCCGGCGCGCATGGTTATGCCATGGGTTTCAACTATAACGGCAAACTTCGTGCGGCGGAACTGCTGCTTAAGGAAGACGGTTCCGTGCAGTTAATACGCCGCGCGGAAACTATAGATGATTACTTTTCAACTCTCCGGTTTTGCAACGCACCGGTCAGAATATGACCGGTCTGTTTTTAGCTAATAACACTGGCAAATTACAAATAAATTTTATTACTTCGAAAGGAAAGTGGTACTTATGATCAGAAGCGATATCAGGGCTTATATTAACATCGGGGCATTGGCTGTTGTTTTATTGATGAATTACCTGTCCAATGCTTTGCCCTTTAACAACATGACCCAACAGGAACTGTCTGCAGAAAACCCGGTTTTGATCACTCCGGCGCCTTATGTTTTTTCAATTTGGGGATTGATCTATCTTTCCCTGATTGCTTTTATTGTTTACCAGGCTTTGCCCGGTTACAGGGAAAAGCCGTCAGTTAAAGCGGTCGGCATTTTGTTTGCCGTAAGCAGTATTTTTAACGTTCTCTGGCTTTTCCTCTGGCATTACCAGTATGTGGGCTGGTCGTTTATTGTTATTATTCTTTTCCTGGCTTCCCTGGTAATAATTTATCTTCGCCTTGGCGCGGTTACTACTGAAAAAAATGTATATGATCGTTTGCTGGTTAAATTCCCCTTTAGTCTTTATGTGGCCTGGCTTACGGCCGCGACGATTGTCAATTTTAATGTATGGCTTTACAGTATAAACTGGCTGGGTACCGGTGCAGGTGGCGTGTTTTTCACTATGCTGATGATCATTATAGCAGCTTTGCTTGCCCTGGCCGTCTTTTACCTGCGCCAGGATTATATCTATGCCGCCGTGTTTGTCTGGGCCCTGGTTGGTATCGGGGTTCGCCACGGCACCGACCTGTTAGCCCTTACCGTCGTCACCTGGCTGGCAGCTGCGGCCATCTTGTTTTTCCTCGGCTGGATCACAGCCCGTAAGGAAGGAATTGTTTTGGGACAGAAACAATAGGTGAAAGCAATTGTTTATTTGCAAATAAAACCAGTGCGAAATAACGGTTTTATCCAGAGAACTAGTTGTGGAGCAAAGACGACTTGTTAAACTGTAACCGGTTTCTTTGAAAACAATTTTTGTTATTGTCCCGTAGCAGGAGGCTGCAGAGATTATGATCAATAAAGAGCCTAACAACAGAAAAAAACTGCTTGGGCTGATAACCGGTTCGGTATTTATGCTAAACGCCGGTATATTTTTTTTCCAGGCTCTAACAAAAAATTTGTTTCCGCCCCTGCTTTTGCCCCTGCGGGAAGCTTACCTGATCGATAATGCCCAGGCAGGTTTGCTGGTCACCCTGGTGTTTTTTGGCTATGCCCTGGCCCGTTTTCCATCGGGAATTATTGCTGACCAGGTAGGTTGCACCAAAACTGTTCTTTTGGGCAGCATGGCCATGGCTGTTTCTTTTTTAGGAGTGGCTTTATCTCCCAGCTACCAGCTGCTGGCGGTGATGACCTTTGTACTTGGGGTAAGCAGCGGTATTTACGTAACAGCCGGTTATACCCTGGCTGTAATTATCGCTTCAAGAGAGCAGGCAGCAACTGCCACTGCCGCTTTTGAATCGTTTGGTATGATTGCCGCTATAATTTCACCGGCCCTGGTAACCGTATTTGTCATTTTTCTGAACTGGCAGCTACTTTTCGTTGTCTCCGGTTTACTGCTTGCGATCGTAACAATATTCTTTTATCGTGAACGCCAACGTTCAGGCCGGTTTGAGGACGAATATGCAGCAAAAAGCGGAATTAATAATGTAAAGCACCGGAAAGAACATGTGAACCGGCAGGTATCAAAAGCTGCGGTAGCAAATTTTTTTAGGGATGTAAAAACATCAGCAGTTATTTTTCGTGATCCAATGATCAGGCGCTTTATTATCTGGAGCACATTTGTCGGCGGCCTGGGAGCGCTTTCCTGGACCGGGATCAACTCGTTTATTCCAACTTTCCTGGTCGAAGAACGCGGATATAGCTATGATGTGGCCAATCAAATGTTTATTATTGTCGCCGTGGCCGGTCTGGCAGCGAAAGTCGGCACGGGATGGCTGGCCGATCGTTTTGGCAACAACTTAATCATGTTTTTTAACCTGACCTTGAGTATCGGCCTTTTTATCGGCCTGCCCTTAATAATAGGGCACTGGCAGATCCTGGCCATACTGGCTTTACTTGGTGCAGCTTGTCTGAATACAAATACCCTGATCAATTCATATGTCCTGCGTGTTATGCCACCCAAATACCAGGGCGCAGGGTTTGGTCTATTTTGTACAACCTACACTGTAATCTACAGCCTTGGACCGTACCTGACCGGTTTTATCTCCAATTATGTAGGCTTAAGCAGGGCCATTCAAATAAGCTCGATTGGTGCGGTTGCGGCAGTGGTTTTGATTCTGACCGCCGGTTATTTTGTTCCTCAGCACCTGGTGGGTAAGATGGCTGGCGAACACCAGTAATCCATTTTATAAAGAGAAGTGACTTATAAAGAGAAGTGATAAAGACTAAGATTTTAACATCTATCCCCATTCTTGCACTGGCTATACTTGCAGTTATTTCGGACTTGAACCGGTTTGGTGGACACCTTTATACTTGGATTACTTTTAGAGAGGAGATGTTCACCAATGCCGAATACGAAACCTCCATATCCACCGGAGTTCAAAAGGGAAGCAGTACGCTTGGTGAAAGAAGGTAACCGGAAGATATCTGCTGTAGCCCGAGAGCTTGGTGTGACTGGAAAATTCGTATCAGGCATAACAAATCTGGTTGAGCTATAGGGGATAGGTTAAACCTAAGATAAAAGAACATAAGAGCTTGGAATAAGCTAACTAAAGTAAAGGCTGCTCAATATAAGTCAATAGTTTAATCCTTAATAGTTGCTCAATCAACAAATACTTGATCGAGTTTGGCTTTGTTAGCTTTAGTGTATGATATTAGCAAGCTGGTTCATTTTGACGAACCTCCAAGTGCCAAAAGGTTTACCTTCTGATTTGAAAAGGGGCGGCCTGACGGCCGCCCCTATCCTGATCTGCCAAACATCTATTTCCTAACGGTCAAGAGGGCAGTTTATGTTTGGATAATATGTTTGAACAGTTTTACCTGGTTAATTAGCCCCCAGCGTTTCAATCGCCTCGGCTACAGCGTCAAGGACTGAATTAACAGCTGTTAGCTGTTCTTCACTGAGGTGGTTGCCGTAATCGCTTAGCTGCTGCAGCGCGTTTTCGTATGCTTCTACCAGGGCCGAGAGATCAAAGCCGGTTTCTCCTTCACTCGAGAGTCTTGCCTCAAGTGCTTGGATACCTGCCCAGGCAACGGCCAGCTCGATCACTGTTACGGCATATTCCGCTTCGGACATGCTTTCAGCGTTCTCTTCAAAATCCTGAAGGAGTTCCAGGTAAAGAGA
>SLRT01000090.1 GCA_007130825.1 Syntrophomonadaceae bacterium
AAACCGGCAATGACTTTCAGGATGCAGAGTATAAAATCAATGCCACATTCCAGGCGATCCAGGCATCAAGTGCGGATCAATGGGACTGGGACAATGTTGATTTTGATACCGGTTTGGAAGATTAAATACAATAATAACCTTGAATAAAAGGGGCGGGATGGTAACGCCCGCCCCTTCAGGTTAAGAAGTTTGGAGCAAACGACAATGACGATAATAAGACACAGCTCAAAAATGATAATCCTTGGTGCCCTGCTGGTAATATTCAGCCTGCTGCTGATGTTTCAACCGTTATTTACCTGGGCCCAGGAATTAAACGAGGATCATCCCTGCCGGGTTTCTCTGGATCCGCCGGAAGGTTTGTTCGAGCTGGAGAATATGAACCCCGGCGACAGTTACACGCGGTCGGTTACAGTGACCAAAACCGGCACTTCTGATGCCGATCTCTACCTTACCTGGGACTGGGTTGACGGCAATCGAGAGTTGGGAGAGCCGGGAAGCCTTTTTGAGCAGCTGGAGCTTGTGATCAGTCATGCAGGCGAGGAACTATACCGCGGACCGATGGTCGGCGGACCGAGAGCCGGTGATCCACCGTCTATCGAAGATGCGTTATACGTTATATTCCTGGAACATGGAGACGAAGTTGAATTAGATTTTACCGTGATTTTACCGGGTCCCACCACCGGTAACGAGTTTCAGAACTCAACCCTGGAGACAAAACTGGTGTTCTACACTATTTGTACCGAAGATCCGGGGACTCCGACCCCGCCCCCGGCTCCACCGGAAGAGGAACCGGAGGTGCCTGATGATGAAGAAATAATCACCCCGGAAGAACCCGAAGTTGTTCCCGTGGAACCGGATCAGCCCGAGGAAGAAGTAGTCGTTGATCCCGATGATCCCGAGGTAGTTCCCGTGGAACCGGATCAGCCCGAGGAAGACGAACCGGAACTTATAGTAGTTGAACCGGAACAACCCCGGGTAGAACCACCGCTGCCGCGAACCGGCGGAGCTTCGATCGCTATTTTAGTTATTGGAGCAATGCTCATTTTAGCCGGGGTAGTGTTGAAAAATAAAGCAAAGGTAGAAGGGTCGTTATAGTCAATAACCCGACTGATAGACTGAATGTTCAAAAATAGAAAAAATTGTATTGACAAATAAAAATAAATGCTGTATGTTTTGTTAATAGAACATGAATATTTAACCTGGACGACAAGGCAAACCTGTTGAAAAGCAGCGGCGCAAAGCCAAAGGGTCTAAAGCTCCCGGGGAGCCAAGATAGCCTGGCCGATCGAAACAGGTTATATTCTTATTTAAGCAGGTTTGACATGCTAAGAACGGGAGTGGGTGTGGTTGTATTTACTGCTTGTGGAAAACAACTTCATATTTTCCAAGGAAATAAAAAGTTTGTTGGAAAAAAATAATATTGACTGTGAAATTGTAAACTGTTCCTCCAGTGAAGTTTTATTAAACATAGCCGAAAAGCTTGTACCGGATATAGCGATTATTGATTTTGATTTCTCTTTTGATGATATCGATAATATCGTCAGGAAGCTTCGTCAATACAGCCCTGGAGCCGATATCTATGCTTTTATTGACAGCGGGCATTATGAAAAAATACAGCATGCTGTCGATTTGGGTATCGATGATTACATGGTTAAACCGCTGCAGCTTGAAGATGTAATGCTCAGAATCAAAATGGGTCTGCAGCGTAAAGGCATGCAGTTTGGGCAAGCATCAGATGAAACAAAGGCTGAAGATGACGATAAGAGTAAGCTCCGTGAACGGGCAGATGAATTTGGGCACCAGTTTAAAGAAAGCGAATACCTGTCTCCGGATGCTGAAGAGATCGCAATAGACGCCGATCAGCGGGAAGAAACGAGTTATACAGAAATTGATTCATCAGAAGATGAATTAGCTTTTGAATCTTCCACCAGCCAGGAAGCAGTTGAAGAAGGCGGGGTAGATAAAACCGCTTCCGGTAAAGATCAGAAGGAACTAGCGGATACAGAACCACTGCCCCAGGCAGATCCATTTGATTACAGCGATTCACAATCCGAAAAACAACCATTTGGGGAATCCTTTGAGGATTCCGATGATGTTTTCTCCGGTTTAACTGCAGACGAACCGGATAGCGAAAGCAAAAATTTCGATTTCTTTGACCAGGAGCAAGATCAAAGCTCTGCGCCGTTTGATCAAAAAAACGATGAGGTTTCACAGTTTTTTGATGACCCCGATTTTCAGCCCCCGCTAAACCAGGCAGATAATTTAACAGCTAAAGCTGACGAGCGGGGCATAACTGAAGATCCCTTTAACGAATCAAACCAGTTTGAGTTCGAAATGGGACCTGAAACGGGAAGTAAGATCGATCCGCAGGAAGAAAAAGAAGTTAGCCTTGATGATGATGAGCTGTTTGGGATTAAAGAAACAGACAGCAGCTTTGAAGACACCGGGTCGTCCGGCGCGAACGAAACAGACAGCAGCCTTGAAGACTCTGATCTGTTCGGAACGAACCATAACGCAAGAGCAGCCGACTCCACATCATTTGAAGAGCTCTTTGGCTCTAGATCCGGCCGGGAGGAAAAGAGTAGTGAGTCGGCACCCAAGCTGCCGCCAAAAAAAAATAAACAAGAAAATGTAAAAAAAAACTAAATTCTGAAGAATTATCGCAGGTTGAGCAGGCCGGTTTACCCCCGCTACCGGAAAACGATGAACTGTTCCCGACAGGCCGGGGTGAAAGCCCGCCTGAGCGGTTTAAAACAGGGAGCGGTGGGGGAAAAAACACAGGAAGCAAATTTTTAAGGGTTACCGGGAACATCGTAACCGCTTTACTGCTCATTATATTGATTACCATGTCATTTTTCTTGATTCAAAGCCGGATTAGGGGTGGTTCACCATCTATAGCCGGTTATCAGATGTATGTGGTTTTAAGCGGAAGCATGGAGCCAGCCCTTTATACCGGGAGCCTTGCTTTTGTCCGGCAGATCGAACCTGCTGATGTAGCCGGAGGCGACATCATTACTTTCAGCAGCCCAAATGATCCTGATCGCCTTACGACCCATCGTGTGGTCGGAATAAATGAAGATAATGGGCTTAGTTTTATTACCCGCGGCGATGCCAACGAGGTAAATGATCCCAACCCGGTGGCCGAAGAACAATTAGTCGGCAGGGTATCAGGATCAATCCCTTATCTCGGCTATGTTTTCGGTTTTGCCCAGACCAGGGAGGGTCTTTTCCTGCTGATATTTGTTCCCGGTTTGCTGATTTTGCTTTTTGAACTGCGGAAATTGGTTCTATATATGGTGGAAACAAAAAAAGAAAAATTTAATACTGCTGCAGACCGGGAAGTATAGCTTTCGTACCAACTGGCGATCTGCATTTTTTATAGTAGAGGTAAGAGCTTTTTGCAAGCGGTATCATTTTAACCGTAAGTGTGTTATAATTAGTTAAGAAGAATTATGTATAACCTGACCGACAATGGTAAACCTGTCGAAAGACAGGGGCACAAAGCCAAGGGTCTAAGGTTCCGTACAAGGAGCTAGGACAGCCCGGCTGCCGAAACAGGTTTTAATTGTTTCAATTTTTGTCGGTCCCTCTGAAGGAGGGACTTTTTAGTGAAGAAAAAAACAAATTGGTTTAGAAGCATAAGCGTTTGTTTGCTTATCGGGGCGGTGATGATCGGGGCCGGTTATTACCTGGTATCTGCTGAAAACGGCCTGCCGCCCACAATCGGCAGTGTAGAGGCTTCCCTGCATGAACAGGCCGATTTATTTGCTGCCGGGCCAGGCGATTCTAATGAGAACGCCGGGGAAAGAACCGGCGAAGAAACTGCGGCAGGAAACGAGATAGAAACTGAAGAAGAAGCCGGGGTACAAACTGAAGAATCCGGAGAAGAGGCCAATGATCAAGAAGGCGAGCATGCAGCAGAAAATGATGCAGGCAGTGGTTCTGCTGACGGCCATAGTGAACAGGCAGCCAGTGATCAAACGAGCACATCTGAAGACAGTAACGGTGCTGAAATAAATGAAGCACAGCCTGAAGCCACCGAAGAGCAAACTGCAAGCGAGCCGGTGGAAACAATTACTGAACAACCTACTGCTGATTCGGAACCTGAAGAAGAACCGGCAGACGAATCTGAAGAAGAACCGGCAGACGAACCGGAAGAAGAAACGGTATCTCCGGTTACTTATGCGTGGGGAACGCCCGGCAACTACACCTTCCGGATCGAGGTGCAAGTGACCAACCAGGGCAGTGCCAGTTCCCGTAATGTAAGAGTTTCAGTACCCATGCTTGAAAACAAGTCACCGTACCAAACGACTAATTTAAAATCAGTCAACTATAATGAAGTATCTTCTTCCGGCCGGGTCAGCACTTTTAATATCGGCGACCTGGAACCGGGAGAATCAAAGACAATCGTTGCTGATTTTAATATCGAGGTACAGCCGGTTTCCATTAATTCGACTAATGAAACTGTCGAAAAGGCTTATGAGGCTTATAAACAGTACGCCGGTAACGGCAACTGCCGCGAACTGGCCCGGGGATTTATCAATAAAAGCCGGGAAATGGGTCTGGACGCCCGGGAAGTTGTCGGTTTTGCCCGTCCGCAGCGCGGGGACATGACTTCCGGTTCACTGCAGGGCAGCCGCCACAGCTGGGCTGAATTTTATGTTGATGATCTCGGTTGGGTGCCTGTTGACCTGACTTTCCAATATTTTGGAGAATTGCCCCATACTTCGCATATCATTGAAGGATACGGCGACCAGTCAATTAAGGTAAATTATAACGGAGGCAGTCTCAGCGCAAGCTGGAGCAACTCCATATTGTAGCGGCGCTGCATCATTAAAGTATTTAAAAAGAAGTCTGCTTAAAAAAGGCCCCGGTTTTTACCGCCGGGGTCTTTTCTGGTTGAAGGCTTAAAAAAATAGCGCTATAACACTTCTTTTCCCGGATATAAGCCGGTTTTAATTGCCTTGCGGCTAAATTTTTTGTACTTGCGGCTAAATCTAGCAGTATTTTCAGAAGAATTCCTTTTAAAACAAAAAATTTCTGTTATAATAGGAAAAAGTGCTATTCTTTAAGGGGGGCCGTCAATGCATGTGTTGTTGGTTGACTACAGCCTAATCTCTTCTGTGAATCTCCAGGAATTGATTGAGCAGTCGTCCGGTGATACAGATGTCATAAACTGCTTTTCTGCCGGCACTCTGCTTAATGTTGCCGAAAAGATTGCCCCCGATGTTATTATCGTCGATTTAGATTTAATCGAAGCTGACATCCCCGGTTTTTTTAAGACCTTGCGCAAAAAAAGCGGCGAGTCGCGTCTAGTGGCTCTTGCCGGTTCTGATTATTACCAGCAGTTGTCCACAGCGATTGATAGCGGCGGAATTGATGAATATATAGTCAAACCGATTCGCAGCGAAGATTTTATGGCCCGGATCAATATTGCCGCAAGAAGAAAAAAAACAGACGCCGGAGAATTATCCCCGTCAACACCAGAAAAAGAGGACGGTTATCGTATCGAAACGGATGATACAAGCAGTCCGGAAGCCTTAGAAGACTATTTTGCCCATGAATTGCTAGAAAAAGATCAGGAAAAAGAAACAGCCCGGTTTGACACCGGTTTTACTGAAGAGATCGAATCTGATTATAAACTGTTTGAACCCTCAGATGAGGATGATCAATTTTCATCTGAGGGCTTTGATTTAGTCGAGCCGGACGCCCAACCGGACCTGGAAGCAAAGCGGCAGTCTCCTGAAGAAGACTATTTTGCCGGGGATGATTTACCTTTAGATGGTAAGCCCGACGGTTTCAGAGAAGATGACCCGGAGAAACAGCCGCACCCGGCAGAAGATACGAAGCCCGCTGAAGAAGAAGCTGACATTTTTGATTTTGATGACATTGTCCCGGAAAGCGGGGCACATGAACGCTCTGATCAAGATGTCTTTGCTGAAAGTCCGGAAACAGATCACGGTTTATTCGACGAAACTCCCGCTGCGGAATCCAAAGAAACATTTGTTGATGAATTCGACGATATATTTGATCAGCAACCACCTGCAGATCTGCAGGATCAGCGCCAACCCGGGCCGGAAGAAGACCGGGTAAAGTCATTCGAGGAGATGATGACCAGCGAACCTGAAAATGGTTCACTGGAGGATTATCTGGATCAAGGGCCGGTTAAACCCGGGCCGGGACCTGCTACTTTACGGCCGGCCGATGAGTTTCTCGAAAAACCACCTTCTGCGGACGATTCAAAACCATTTTCATCTGCCCCGGATAGAAAAGATGAGGATTATCACGATTTCTTTGATGATAACCTTTACCCGGACGGACAAACCGGCCGGGAAGAGCCCCGCGATCTGCCCGGTGACGCCCGGACAGAGGCAGACAGCAGCGGCACAAAAATAGCAAGTTCGCTGCCTGGAAACTCCGCTGATGAATTTCTTTTCGGCGAAGAACGCGGGCCAAAGGCAAGCTACAGACAAGATGGGCCCGGTGATGCGGCCGGAGCTGACGAACAGGTAAAACCGCGTTCGGAGGGTAAAAAGCATAGAAGTTCTGGCGGCATTTTACCCCGGGCTGCCTCGATAATTGCCAATGTCTTTTTTGTTCTCCTTTTGCTGTTTATGGTCGGAGTTTCTTTTTTCTTGATTCAGGACCGCATTACCGGCGAAGCCCCGCAGGTAGCCGGCTACCAGATGCATATAATTCTCAGTGATCGGATGAGCCCGGAAATTGAAAGCGGCAGCCTTGCTTTTGCACGCCAGGTCGAAGCAGAGCAGATCGTAGTTGGCGATATTATCATATTTCGCAGCCCGGACGACGCCGAGACGCTGATTACCAACCGCGTGGTTGGTATAAATCGTGATGAGCAGCTGCAGTTTGTTACCGGGAGTGATGCTCACGAACTGGAGGATCCCGGCCCGGTTCCGGCCGAAAATGTGGTTGGCCGGGTGAGCGGTTCCGTTTCCTATATCGGGTATCTTTTAGATTATGCCCAGACCACCCAGGGCCTGATCTTGCTGATTTTTGTCCCCGGTATTTTAATTATCGTTTATGAAGTAAGTAAAATTATTAAATATATGACTGAGGGTGAAGGCGGCCGCAAGGGTAAAAAAAGCAAAAAGCACAACCGCCTGGCTGAAGAATAAAGTTAATCGCTGCCGGTCACCAGTAAACTGCGGGTCCAAAGCAAGCTGCAGCCTTTAAATTGTATCAAGGTAACCGGCAACAGTTAAAATAACGTTTTGACCGGTATTTTAATATTATTTAAGCGAAAGAAACCGGCGTGAAGCTGCCTGGCAGTTTTACCGCTGCCGGGGCGCGCTTGCGCCGAACAGGCGATCTGCGCCCCGGTGCGCACATTTTTATTTTAAGCTTTAAGAGTGATTAAAACGGCTTGAAGTATTTAATATCTTCAATGCCGCCCTGCCGTTCATTTTTCGGTTTAAACTCTGCTTTGACCGGCATGCCGATATGCACCGCTTCGGGCAGGCAGTCGCCCAGGCGGTGAATCAGCAGGCCATCGGCAATTTTCACAGCGGCGATGAGCGAAGGTTTTTCTTTCGCTTCGCCGCTTTTGGTTTGGTGCACTTCCGTATAAGCATAAACGGTGCCTTCGTCGCCGACATCGACCCAATCTTTTTCTTCCAAACCGCTGAGGCAGCGTTCACAGTAAATACGGGCGGGAACATAGGTCAGATCACAGCCCGCGCATTTCGAGCCGAATATCCGGCCGTTTTCTTTTATTTCCTCAAAAAATCGCTGTCCCGCTACTCCGGCCGTATAGCTGTTTTTCACCGGAAACCCGATCAAACCGGGATCCCAGTAGCGGTTATCGATATTCCTGGTTATCCGCTGCAGTATGCCCATTTGTATCCCTCCACTAAATCGGTTTAAAATACTTGATATCGGTTATCGAACCGGTGCGCTCAGCCTCCGGCCTCCAGACTGCCTTGACCTTCATCCCGATCTTGATCTTGGCCGGTTTAACTTCACCGAGCAGGTGCATAATGCCCATTCCCGGCGAGGCGCCGTCAATTTCTATCACCGCCGGCAGGTGGGGGTCTTCACCTGCTTTAACCCGGCTGGCATCCCAGTGAACGTGGCAGATCGAAAAGGTGTTGATCACCCCGCTGTCATGAACGTAAACCCAGTCATTGACGGGAATAAAACAGAGCTCGCAGAACAGGCGCGGCGGCAGCACGATCCGCTTGCATTTTCGGCACCTGGTGGCAATGATATTGCCTTTTTTTAATTCGGCCAGGTAACGGTTAATAGCTACGCCGGTATCCCAGGCATAAGCGCAGTCTAAACTGTCTTTGGTCAGAAATATTTTTCCCGAACTGATATCTTTCTCCGAAAGAGCGGTCCCGCCGAATACTTTAACTACCTCGGACATATTAATAAAACCTCCTTTACTCTCGGATGCTAGCGATTTATATCCCCACCACCACTACCGAACTGACCTGCATCAAATCTCCCCAGGACTGGGCTACCCCCAGCTGCGGATTGCCCGGTACCTGGCGTTCATCCGCCTCCCCGCGCAGCTGCCAGAAAAGCTCACAAACCTTCATGGTGCCGGCGGCGGCGATCGGGTTGCCCACGCCGAGCAGGCCGCCGGAGGGGCACATTGGCAGGTTGCCATCGCGGTCAAAATGGCCGTCGCGTAAAAGTTCGACAGTCTTGCCCCGCGGCGAGAGCTGCAGGCCTTCCATGTGGTGCAGGGCCTTGTAGTCGAAAGGGTCGTACGGTTCGGCAATATTGATCTGCTTGGCCGGTTCTCTGATCCCGGCCATCTCATAGGCCATGCGGGCCGCCGTATCGGTATAGCGTGGATAGTAGAGATCACGGGTGGCCCAGTAGGCGGTGTCAAGGCTCCAGCCGACACCTTCTATCCAGACCGGTTTATCGGTCAGGCGCCTGGCTACCCGCTCGGAGGCGAGCAAAACCGCGGCTGCGCCGTCGGACACCGGGCTGACATCGAGCCGGCTGACCGGGTAAGCCATCATTTCAGAATTAACCACGTCTTCCACGGTAACCTGATCGGTAAACTGCGATGCCGGGTGTTTTAGTCCGTTCAGTTTATTATTAACCGCAACCAGGGCCATGTCTTCCTTGCTGTAACCGTAGCGCTCCATGTAGCGGTTCATCTCCAGGGCGAAAATCCAGAGCAGGTTGGGTTCAAGCGCCCTTTCGGTTATCGAATCGAAAATAGTTAAGAAAAAGGCCTGGGCATGAGGCATGGCGCTGGACATTTTTTCCTCACAGACTACCAGGCAGGTGTCAAAGAGACCGGAGGCGACATGGTGCCAGCCGTGGGCAATGGCATGAATACCGGTTCCGCCGCCGACATAAACGCGCATGGTCGGCTTGTTCCAGCCCCCGCAGCCATCAACCATATATTCCCCGTTCTGGTGCAGTCCGTCAAAGGCGTCCGGAGCGGTACCGTGGGCAACGCAGTCGACGTCATCAAGGGTAAGTCCGCAGCTGTCAAGCGTTGTTTTAGTCGCCTGGAAAGAAAGCTCTTTGGGCGTTTCCAGGGCCCGGCGCACAAACTTGGTCATGCCCGCTCCGACAATAGCTACTTTTCTCATTGTTCAACCCTCCGTTTAATTTAAGTTTTAGATCGTAGCGGCAATAATTTTTTAGGGCCTGGTGCTTAAAACCACGGCTGCTCCGGTCGCCGTGGGCACGCCGCGCCAGGCGAAAGCCAGCCCGGTTTCTGCTTCCGGCAGCTGTCTCTTGCCTGCTTCTTTGCGCAGCTGCCGGACGGTTTCGGCTACCCGCTGCAGCCCGTTGGCTTCATGCAGGTAACCGCAGCCCAGGCTGCCTCCGGATACATTTACCGGAAAATCGCCGCCGGGGGCAAAACAGCCCAGCTCCAGCAGCTGTCCCGCTTCACCGGGTCCGCAAATATTGAGCGCTTCCAAATGCTGCAGTTCTTTGTAGGAGAAAGTATCGTCAATTTCGGCGAAGTCGATTTCGTGAAAAGGATTAGTTATTCCGGCCATCCGGTATGCTTTCTCGGCCGCCAGCTTGGCGTAACGGGCCGATCCCAGGCCTTCAAGCCGAGAATCGAGGTTCGGTGTATCGGTGGCCCAGCCGATACCATTGATCCAGATCGGTTTATCGGTCAGCTCCCAGGCCTTATCTTCTGAGGCCAAAAGGATCACGATCGATCCGTCCAGGTGGCCGCTCATATCGAAGATCCCCAGGGGAGCGCTTAAATAAGGCGCTGTGGTGATATCTTCCAGTTCAACTTTTGCTGCGTATACCGCACCGGGATTGTTCAGGGCGTTATACTTGTTTTTAACCACAACCGCTGCGCATTGCTCCCTGGTCGTGCCGGTTTCGTGCAGGTAGCGGTTCATTTCCAGCCCGGCGATAAAATAGGGGTTTTCATTAAACGGACGGATATAGGCCGGATCGGTGGCATAGCTGATCAAGTGTTCATGGTTCGACAGGTTGGAAACTTTCGAAAAGGACGATGCGGCGACTATGTTTTGCTGGCCGGTTTTGATCTGCATCATGGCCGAGGCCAAGCCCTGCAAGCTGTCCCCGGCAATGGAATGGACCGGCTTGAGCACCGCCCCGAGCTGGTCGGGAACATACTCGTCGGCAATGCTGATGCCCTCCATGAAGTCTTCCGAGGAGGCCACAAAAGAGTCGATCGACTGGGGATGAATACCCCCGGCGTCTTCATAGCACCTGGTCGCGGCTTCAAAGATCATCTCCCGGTAGGACAGATCCGGTGATGTGGTGCCGAAGCCGGAGTGACCAAGCCCCACAATGGCTACTCTTTTATTCATTACTGTTTAATCCCTCCTTAGAAAAGTAATAAAAAGAAAAGTAATAAAAAGAAAAGTAATAAAAAGAAATAAGAAGCGGCAGGTAAAAATGTCTGCAACCGCACGAGGAATAAAGCATTCAGAACCATATTTTTCCGGTTCAACAGCCCAGCTGCCTGGCAATAACCAGGCGCTGGATTTCCGAGGTGCCTTCCCCGATCTCGGTCAGCTTGGCGTCGCGCAGATAGCGCTCGACCGGGTAATCCTTCATATAGCCGTAACCGCCGAGGATCTGGATTGCTTCCAGCGCTGCTTTCACCGCCGTTTCCGAGGCATAAAGTTTAGCCATCGCCGATTCCTTGGTGAAAGGCAGCCCCTGGTCTTTTAACCATGCCGCGCGGTAAACGTTTAGCCGGGCCAGTTCAATGGTGGTGCTCATATTGGCCAGCTTGAACTGGATCGCCTGGAATTTCGAGATCGGCTGACCGAACTGCCGGCGCTCTTTGGCGTAGGTCAGGGCGGCATCTAAGGAGGCCTGGGCTATACCCACGGCCATGGCGCCGATGCTGATCCGGCCCCCGTCTAAAACCTGCATAAACTGCTTAAAACCCTCACCCCGCTTTCCCAGCAGGCTATCCTGTTCCAGCCGTAAATCATCCATAATTATTTCTGCCGTGTCCGATGCCCTCAGGCCCAGCTTATCGTAGGGGGAAGAGACCGAAAATCCGGCGCTTGTACGGGGGACGATAAAGGAACTGATCCCTTTTGTCCCCTGTCCCGGCTCGGTTACTGCGGTGATCACGGCCAGCCCGGCGTATGAGGCATTGGTAATAAAACACTTGCTGCCGTTGAGAACCCATTCACCATTTTTTATTACGGCGGTGGTTTTTGTCCCGGCGGCATCGGAGCCGGCATCCGGTTCGGTTAAGCCGAAGGCGGCCAGCATTTCACCGCGCGCACAGGGCACAACCCACCTATGTTTTTGCTCCTCGGTCCCGAACAGGTAGACGGGACCGGTACCGATCGAGCAGTGGGCCGCGTAAGTCAGCCCGGTCGAAGCACAGGCCCGCGATATTTCTTCAACCGCAATAGCATAAGGCAGGTAACCGTCCCCGGTGCCCCCGTATTCCTCGCTGAAAGGGAGGGCGAAAAGGTCCAGCTCAGCCATTTTTTCAATAATTTCGTGTGGAAAACGGCTTTCCCGGTCCAGGTCCGCGGCCAGCGGCGCCAGCTCGTTTTGCGCAAAATCGCGCGCCACCTGCTGGATCATCAACTGGCTTTCGCTCAGTGCAAAATCCATGCTTAAAGCCCTCCTCCCCGCAGGGCACTTTATTGAGCAAATTATTCCTTAAATGCCTCAACAAAGTAAGTAGCAAATATTGTGCCAATTTAATTCCAAGATTTGATCGAACAAAACCTGCAAACAAAGGACCGGTCCGGTTGATAAAAACGGAGCAAAAAATAAGTGTGTTTTATAGTGGACAATAAGAGGACATGTGTACGCATTAATATACACCGGTTGTATATTCTGGTATTACGCATTATTATTATCTCAATAGGAGGGGTTGTAAGTGGGTTATCCTTTATATTTAGTCGATGTATTTGCCGAAACCAAATACGCCGGCAACCAGCTGGCCGTAATCAGAAATGCGGCCGATTTAGCGGTTGCCGAGATGCAAAAAATCGCCCGGGAAATGAATTATTCCGAGACCGCCTTTATCCTTTCCGATCAGGCGCAAAACGGCGGTTACGACGTGCGCATATTTTCCCCTGGAGAAGAACTGCCCTTTGCCGGCCACCCCACCCTGGGGACCGCCTATGTTATCCAGCAGGCCGTGCTTGCAAAAAAGACCCCGGTGGTAAAACTAAACCTGCCGGTGGGCCAGATTGCGGTCAGCTTTAGCTACCGGAGCGGTGAAGCAGATATTTTGTGGATGAAACAGCTAGAGCCCCGTTTTGGCCGCTCGTTTAATGTTGAAGAAGTAGCCGCAGTCCTGAATATCGCCCCGGAGCTGATCGATCAAAACTATCCCCTGCAGGAGGTTTCCACCGGTCTGCCGTTTATTATCGTCCCTTTAAAAAGCCTCGCGGCGGTAAGGGCTTGCCTAATCGACAGTGCCGGTTACCTGAACCTGGTCGGAAACGCCGAAGCCAAATCGATCCTCGTTTTTGCCCCGGAAACCTACGATCCGGCCAACCAGCTTAACGCGCGCATGTTCGATCATTACCATGGCATTGCTGAAGATCCGGCCACCGGCAGCGCCAACGGATGCCTGGCCGCCTACCTGGTCAAACACCGCTACTACGCTGCAGCAAAGATTGATATCCGCGTCGAACAGGGCTGCGAAATCGGCCGGCCCTCACTGCTATTGCTCAAAGCAGAGCAAGAGGGGGAAAAAGGAGCAGTTTCTGTTTCCGTCGGGGGCCGGGTGATCCTGGTCGCCCGCGGCGAGCTGGTCTGATCCCGGGCTGCAACCTTTACCGGCTCATAATTGCTCGATCACCAACTCGCACACTTCAGCGGTACTGTAACCCATCGCCCCGGCCTGGAGTGATTTCAGCTTGCTGCTGCATACCGCCGCCACAGCTTTTTCAATACTTGCGGCTGCTTCGGGCTGACCCAAAAAATCAAGCATCATCGCCCCGGCGCAGATCGCAGCCAGCGGATTAATCACCCCTTTACCGGTGTACTTCGGGGCCGAACCGCAGATCGGCTCAAACATCGATACCTGCCCGGGATGGAGGTTGCCCCCGGCGGCGATACCCATCCCGCCCTGGATTATCGCTCCCAGGTCGGTAATAATATCGCCGAACATGTTGTCGGTGACGATAACATCGAACCATTCCGGGTTTTTGACCATCCACATGCAGATAGCGTCGACGTGGGCGTAGTCGCGCTCGATATCCGGGTAAAAAGGCCCCAGCTCTTCAAAGGCCCGCTCCCAGAGGTCGAAGGCGTAGGTCAAAACGTTGGTCTTGCCGCACAAGGTAAGCTTTTTTCGCTCCCGCTTGGCCCGGCAGTAGTCGAAGGCGTACCGCAGGCAGCGCTCCACCCCGAAACGGGTATTTACCGATTCCTGTACAGCCACTTCCCCGGCGGTGCCTTTACGCAGGAAACCGCCTGATCCGCAGTAAAGGCCTTCGGTGTTTTCGCGGACCACCACGAAATCTATCTCCTCCGGTCCCTTGTCCTTGATCGGGGTAAAGACGCCGGGAAAAAGTTTGACCGGGCGCAGGTTGATATACAGGTCCAGCGCAAAGCGCAGCCGGAGCAGCAGCCCTTTTTCTAAAATTCCCGGTTTAACCTCCGGGTGGCCGATCGCCCCCAAAAAAATGGCATCGAATTTTTTCAGCTCTTCCAGCACGCTGTCGGGCAAGATTTCGCCGCTGCGCCGGTACCTGTCCCCGCCCAGGTCGTAATTAA
>SLRT01000103.1 GCA_007130825.1 Syntrophomonadaceae bacterium
AATAGGTAAAAGGGGTAATAAAAATGCTCCAGCCGATCACATAACCGTAAGCACCATAACCGATTTCGTACGCGAAACCGGCATGGCCGATGATTGTAAAAGCAGTAATATTGCTGGCAAAAAGCGCCATGAAGACAGCTATACTGCCCAGGCCCCGGCCGGCCATAAAGTAGTCTTCCCTTGTTATTTTTGATACCCGGCCTCCGTAAACACCGATGGCGATTAAAATACAGACGTAAAATAAAAGTATACCTATTCCGAAAGCGTTGGTCATGATTATTTGTTGACTCCTTGTTATTGGTCAGTCAATTCCTGATCACTTATTTGATTAATCACCTCTTCCGGAGGTTCAGGCCAGCCCAGGGCAATAATCAATCTCATCGCCAACACGGCCAGCAGGGCATATCCAATATAAAAGGAAAATGCAAAAGGCATAAAACCGAAAAGCAGCGGTAGGCGATTATCGAGTTCCCATAACCAAAAACTATTGTGCAGTAAAAACATGATCAAAACAATCAGGATAATAAGAACCAGGCGTGTCTTGAATTTCATTTTAGTATATGCCCCCCAAAATAAAGTGCCGGTTAATACCGGCACAACATATTCCTGCATATTCTACGCTTTATATGTTTTTCCTGCTTCTTGAAAAGAAATAATAAAAATAAAAACCATTTAAAACAGGACCATGCGGGCGTCCAGTGCCAGCACCCCCGATTTGTAAACTGCAAGGGGGTTAATATCCAGTTCTTTAATTTCGGGATTTTCTAATGCCAGAAAGGAAACACTAAGGACAGCTTCCTGGATGGCCTCCTGATTTACCGGATCCAGGCCCCGAAAACCTTCTAAAAGAGGATGGCATTTCAAGGAAGCAATCATTTTCCGGGCATCTCCTTCTTCAACTGGTATAAGACGGTAGGTTAAATCTTTAAAAACCTCTGTAAAAATTCCACCCAGGCCAAGCATTATGACCGGACCGAAATGAACATCATTAAAAACACCAAGAATTAATTCAACTCCCGGAGGAGCCATTTTCTGGATAACAATATCGACCTGCTGCTTGTACGCACGGGTGATATTTAAGAGGCGCTCAAAAGAACCGGCCAGATCTTCGTCACTGTTTAGATTAAGACAAACGCCGCCCAGGTCTGATTTGTGCAATATGTGGGGAGAAGAAATCTTAAGCGCTACCGGATAACTCATTTCACGCGCTGCATTTATAGCCTGTTCCCGGCTTGTAACCGCATAACACCGGGTAGTGGGAATACCGGCGTACTCCAAAATCTCTTTTGCCTCTTTTTCAGGAATGATAAGCTGACCTTTTTCTTTAAGCGCTATTAACGGGTTTTCACTTTTCATGTCAGCGACCTCCCTCCCAGGCGGGCAGCGTGTTCGACGAGCGCAGAGGCTGCCCAGGCAGCCTCTTCAGGAGTGCCAAAAAGCGGTATTCCATGGCATTCCAGTAGAGGACGTTCTTTTTCAAGCAGAGTGCCCGGAGAAGGGTAACAGGCGATGATCGGCTTTTTCACTTTTTCCTTTACCTGAATTATTTCGGGAGAAGGGAAACGCCAGTTCTTATGCTGGCAATAGATGGCCAGTACAAGGTCGACTCCGGGGTCGCCGGCAAAAAGCTCCAGGTAGTCTTTGAATGTCCCCGCTTCAAAACCCATTCCGGCAACATCCAGAGGGTTTTGAAATACAATGGGAGGATTTTCTCCAGCAATCTTATACAAACCTTTCAAAGTGTCTTCAGTAAGTTCGGGGATGGAATATCCCCGTGAGTAAAGCATATCGGCAGCAACAATGCTGGGGCCCGCCGTATGGGTCATGATCCCGATTTTGGCGCCTCCCGGCAAAGCTGATACAGTAAAGGCTTTTAAGGAAGCTATCAGCTCCATTATGGTATCCACGGTATAAAGGCCAAACTGGCTGAAAATATCACGATAAACCTGATACGATCCACTCATGGTGCCCGTATGGGTAAGGGTAGAACTGCTCACTTTATCTGAACGGCCTATTTTATACACTACAACAGGCTTATTGATCCTTGAAGCCCGGTGGACCATTGAACTGGCATCTTCAGTACCCTCCAGGAAAAGACCTATAGCGCTGGTTCCCTCATCTTCACCCAGGAAGGAAAGGTAATTGGTAAAAGTAAAGTTGCTGCGATTACCGGCACCGATCCATTTATTAATCCCCAGTCCGGCATCAGCGGCCTGGTGCAAAAAAGTCAGCCCTAAACCTCCGCTTTGAGAAATAAAGGAGGCACTTCCCTTGGGCAAATTTAGAGGATAGAAAGTTGTGTTAAGATCAATTTCATTATTGATAAAGCCAAGGGTGTTGGGACCGATAAAGGAAACACCGTAGCAAGAGGCTGCTTCTTGCAATAATTTTTCCAGACCTTCACCTTCCTCCCCTATCTCACGGTAGCCGCCTGCCACACAAACCGCTCCCCTTACACCGTTTTTGCCGCATTCCTTCAAGGCGGAAATTGTCGCCTTTTCGTTCAAACCTATAATGGCCAGATCGACCTTTTCAGGAATTTCTGACAGTGAATTATAAACCTTTCTGCCTAGCACTGTTTTTAAACGAGGATGGACCGGATAAATATTCCCTTTAAAACCGCCGAAAAGAAGACTTTCGAAAAGGTTATAGCCAACCCGCTGAAAAGAATCGCTAACACCGATAACGGCTACGGTTTGCGGATAAAATATTGATCGAATAGCCTCTACAGCCCCGTGATCGGAACCTTCCTCCCGTTTCACAAAGTTCCCCTCCTTCACCTGATTTTTTCCCTTTCGTTATTTTTTTGCATGGTATGATTAAACATTCTACTGGTTCTCTTACCTGATCATCAGGCGTGTTCCCATCAACAAAAAGTGTCACAATATCATCTCCCGGAAATATCATACTTTTGACTTACTTTAAAAATGTCGATCATTTTATAGTTTTGGCGCCGCTTTCTGCTTCCAGCAGTAATTCGGCAGTGTCAGGAATCAGTTTTATGACCTTTAGCAATTAATCTCCCACCTTTTGGGCAGGAGATTAATTGCAATGCACTTTTACAAAAAGCATTTGTCCTATTACCTGCGCCTTTTATTATGCCTGTCGTCTGCGCTCCTCGTCTCTAATTTCCCGTCTTAATAACTTTCCTACTTTAGATTTAGGCAGCATATCCCGAAATTCAATATATCCGGGCACCTTGTAACCTGCAAGTCTTTCCCGGCACCACCTGGTAAGTTCGCTCGCGCTTATCCCTCTAACATCTTCTTTCAGGACTACAATAGCCTTTATCCGTTCACCAACCTTGGGATCGGGGACCCCGACCACACATGCGCCAAATACTGCGTCATGGTCCTGCAATACTGCTTCTATCTCCGAGGCTGAAACGCGGTAAGCTTTATGCTTAATAACATCTGCTTTCCTGTCTTCATATTTTAACTCTCCTTGTTCGTCCATGCGCACAAAATCGCCCATCCTGTACCACCTGTCGCCATTTAACTGGACAAAAGCTTTTTCTGTCTCTTCGGGCTTCTTCCAGTAATCAAGTATAAAGTCAGAGGTTACCAGCAACTCTCCCACTTCTCCCCTGGGAACTTCTTCCAGTGTGTCAGGATCAACCACCTTAACAGCCCTGGAGCTAAAGGGTTTTCCCAGACTTTGCGGCTGCGGTTCTTTGTCCAGGGAACTCAAGCAAAGGTGTCCTACTTCTGTAGAACCGTAAACCTGGTAAATTGGTAAACCGGTTAATCTTTTAAACCGGTTGTAAATCTCCACCGGCAGTACATCTCCCCCGCTCCAACAGTACCTTAACGAAGAAAGATCGTATGTATTTAACCGGTCATTTTCCAAAATCAAGCGATAAAGGGCAGGAACGCCAAGTAAAAGCGTAATCTTATAGCGTTGTATAGCTTCTAAAATGGCATCTACATTAGGAATAGGCATAATTACAGTGGGGTTGCCAATCGTCAGAGCCAGTCCCATAAACATTGTATTGGCCATCTGGTGGAATAAGGGGTTGATCAAAAGAAACCTGTCGTCGCCTTCGGAGATATGACCTTCAATTACATCATAATAGTCCTTTACATTAGAAACCAAACCACATTGGGTAGATGGGACACCTTTAGGCAAACCCGTTGTCCCCCCTGTATATAGTATATAGGCAAGTTGTTCACCTGGATCGATCTCTACTTCAGGCGGAGTGGGGGGGTATTTTTTCAACAAATTTTTAAATAAAAATACATTTTCTGCTTTATCAACAACGCCAACAGGAATCCGGTCAAAAATCCACCCTATAGTTCTTTTCCATTGGGGTAACATATCCACAAGATTGGTAACAACAGCTCTTTTTAAACCAGTCTTCGGGAAAACATCCTTTACATAACCATAATTCGTATCCTGACAAATAATAGTTTCTGCTTCAGCATCATTAAGTTGATAAGAAATTTCGTGCGGTGTGTATATAGGAGAAGTAGGCACCGGTACAGCTCCAATTTTTTGAATAGCAAAATAACCAATAATCCATTGGGGACAGTTGGGAAGATAGATCATTACCTTGTCGTTTTTTCTTACGCCTAAATCATACAACGCTGCAGCAAATTTATAAATATAATTCTGCAGTTCAAGATAAGTGATTTTTTCTCCTAAATAATATAAAGCAGGACTGTTTGGAATATTTTTTGCAACCCGTTCAAAACCTTTAATCGCTTCTTCTTCTATAGAGTGTACACCTTTCATTTTTTCACCCCTGTCGATAATATCGGTCCGAGTTTTTACATCCCGAAATAAGCTCCAAGCACATCGGGATTGTTCATCAGTTCTTCACTGGTCCCTTCTAAAACTATGGAACCATTTTCCATTACATACCCGTAATCAATAACCGGAAAAACCGGCCGGGCATACTGCTCACTGAGCATAATCGTGATATTTGTTTCATCTTTTATATCTTTTATTGCCTGGGCAAGCCTTGATTCTACACTTGGGGCAAGGCCCAGAAGCGGTTCATCCAGCAGCAACAATTTTGGCTGCGCCATCAGTGCTCTCGCGATAGCAAGCATCTGTTGTTCCCCACCGCTAAGAAATCCGGCCTCTCTCTTTTTCATATTAACAAGCTCCGGAAAAAGTTTAAATACAAATTCCAGGGATTTCTTTGTCTGCTCCTTGGTAGCCAGGTAAGAACCAATTTTTAAGTTTTCCATAGCGGTACTTTCAGGAAAAACCTGGCGCCTTTCCGGTGAAAGCACAAGACCCATTCCCGCCCTGTCACTGGGTTTAACATCAATAATGTCTTTTCCATTATATTTAACTTCACCATACCAGGTAATTCTTTCACCGCCCTTTCTCATCTCTTTTTCTTTCATATCCAGAATTAACCCGGAAATAGAGTGCATTAACGTAGACTTTCCTGCGCTGTTAGCACCGAAAACACCGGTTATACGAGCTTTTTGGCACTTCAAAGAGACATTGTTGATCGCAATAGCATTTTCATAATAGACAAGCAAGTCGTTTACTTCTAGCATATAATCATCATTTGAAGACATAAGTATCCTCCCCTCCAAAGTACGCTTCTTTAACTTTTTCATCCTCAAAAACTTCTTCGGGAAAACCTTCAAAAATCTTTTTGCCAAAGCTTAAAACAATTACCCTGTTAGCAACTCTAAAAAGTTCCCTTAGCCTGTGTTCAACCATAATTAAAGTTATACCCTCTTCTTGTAACCTTTCCATTAAGGGAACCATACTGACAATTTCAGACATGCTCAACCCGGAAAAAACTTCGTCACAAATAATCAATTCCGGTTTTAAGGCAATACATCTGCCCAATTCCAAACGTTTAAGGTAACCGAGGGGCAGCGTTCCTGCAAGTTTAAAAGGAACACGGGTATCACGTTCAAATCCAATATCCTCCAGGATATCTATTGCCACTGCATCCCTGTCTCCCAGGTTTCCCAGGCCAGTTCGGGAGGCGCGTTTTGAGTAAAGCGGGGGAATGAGGTTCTTGTAAGCAGGCAGGGTGTGGTAGGGTCTCATGAACTGAAATGTCCTGACCAGACCGGCATCAGCAATTTTATGGGGCATCCATTTGCTGATATCTTCACCATTATAAACAACTGTTCCCTTATCTTGCTTTAGAAAACCGGTAATCAGGTTAATCAGGGTTGTCTTTCCCGAGCCGTTAGGACCGATAATACCCAAAACATCACCTTTGGAAAGTTCAAAACTAATATCATCAACAGCTTGAACTCCACTGAAAGACTTACTGACATTTTTTACTTTTAGGATTGATTCATCGTTCATATTTACATCTCCACCCAATGTTCAAATTGTTCGTACTTTCTTTTTAGGTAATCCAAAATACCTTCTGTCCAAAATACCACAAAAATAACCAGAATGATTGCATAAAAAACTATTCTCAATGTCCCGTAATCGCGCATAGCTTCAGAAATTGGAACAAGAATGAAAGCGCCTACCAGCGGACCGAATATAGTTCCCGGACCACCGACCACTGCTGCCGCAACCGGTAGGATAGAAAAATCCTGGGCCAGGAGAGAAGTGCCTACCCAACCATAAAGATGGGTAAGGTAAGCCCCTGCAAAACAGCCCATAAAAGCAGCGATAAATACAGCCTGGATTTTGTACCAGGTCAAATGCAGTGCAGAAGCCTTAATAGACAGCTCGTTATCTTTCACTCCCCGCAGCACCAGCCCGAAATCTTCGTAATTAACCAATCTTGACAACAAATACAGGCAGATCAAAATTACAATAAAAATCAGATATATAGGACCTATCCCGACTGGAAATCTTTCCAGGCCGGGCAAACCGTCTGTTCCCCGAAAAGCGCCCGTAGCAACAATAATCCTGGATAGAGCCATCGGGTAAACCAGGGTAACTATGGCAAAATATACACCCCGCAGCGGAAGTGCAGGCAAAAGTAAAATGGTACATATCAAGGCTCCGCCTACCGCGGCTATGGGAATGGTTACAATCATCGGCAGGTCAAAAAAATAATTCAAGCCTCCAGACAAGTAACCGCCCACGCCGACAAATAAAGCCCCACCGAGGCTAACCAAACCAACATAATTTGCCAGGAAACCAAAACCGATAGCCAGCAGGACATAAACTCCGGTAATCTTTAAGACCCCCTGCCAGTATGATGACACAAAAAGCGGTAATATTAGCAACAAGGCTGCCAGTAACAAACCCGGTCCAATTATAAACATAATTTCTTTCAATGAAGAAATTGCATAAATGCTTTCAGAACGAACCTTTACGCCTCTATCAAGCCTCTCTTTTCGCAACTCTTGCATGGCTTACACCCTTTCCTCCAGTTCCTTTTGCTTCCCAAATAATCCTGACGGTCTTGTGATTAAAACAATAACAATTACCAACATTGCTACCACAAAATGATAGTGGGGCGCTATATATGAAACGGTGAGCATCTGTGCATAACCAATGATAAAGGAAGCTAACACAGCCCCCTTCAGACTGCCAAGCCCCCCGCAAACACTAACTGCTATAGCAAAGATAAGTACTTCATAACCTGTTTCAACAATGATATTACCCAGGGGCAGAATGATTATCCCTGCGATGGCAGCCAGGGCGGCGCCAATCGCAACCGCTATCATTGCGGCACGGTCTGAGTCTATACCCAAAACCAGTCCGGCGCGTTCATTTTGCGCTATAGCTTTTAAAGCAAGACCGGTTTTAGTATAACTTGTAAAAAGCCATATAAAGACAAGTATAGCAATACCACTCAGCACTATCGTTATCCGCTGGAAATCTACAGGTATATCAAAAATATAAACTCCACCCCGGAAAAAAGAAGGCAGCATATAGGTGGTACCACGAAGACCGGTCCAACGCAAAAACTCCAAAATAGCAAGACCGACACCAAATGAAGCAATGATTTCTGAGATAGGCATGCCCCTGACGCGAATAATAATAAACCTGTACAGGCCTGCTCCAATAAGTGCAGTTATAATTACCGCCAATAAAGCTGAGAATAGATAAGGGATATTAAAACGAAAAAGGAACAGCCATGTCAGATATCCACCCAAAATAAAAAGGGCACCATGCGCAAAATTAGGAACCCTGCTAACTCCATAAGCCAATGCAAAACCAATAGACATCAAAATCAAATCTAAACTGTTGATCAGTCCATATATTAATATTCCCATAGTAAATCCTCCTTCGACTGCTGCCGTTACTGGTTTACTTGATACTGGCTGCTGCAGGCAAAGCGGAAGACCCTCTTGTTAAATAAACTATATTTCTAAATATTACCATATGCTAAATCCATAGAACCCGCTTTAGTTCCACATTCGAAAGCGCCTTCTCGCTTTGCCAACAGAGCCGCAAACCAAATAGAAAGAATAAGCATTATCCCAAGCCATGGTCGCAGTAAAATGTAAAAACATTAAAGCAGATTGATTCTAGCCAATTAAAGCCATTTTACTCCATCCATGGAGGAAGCTGGATGTCAATCTCAGCTATAGCAGGCGGATATACTGTCTTCCTTTCTTCATCAAGCCACTGCACAATTTGCGGCACAGCCCCTTCCTCCGGATCAAGATCGTGGATAACCAGGTGAGTATCCGGGTCAAATCTTACCCGGCCGTAAACGCCTTCCATATCCGTTTCTCTCATAGCTTCAATAACGGCTTCAGTTTCAATCGTTCCTGCCCGCTCGATAGCATCAACCAGTGTATAAATAGCCTGGTAACTCGACGAGCATCCATATCCTTCAGGCTCAACCCCCCATTTTTCTTCATAAGCTTCAGCAAAAGGCATGCTTAAAGGAGTTACTTCCACAGGGGCATTGGCAGCATTACACAAATGAGCAATAGTATATTCTCCCCCGCCTTCAGTCGCATCCCAAAAGTCAGGGTGCTCAGCTGCATTAATAAAACCGATTGGAACTGCGGGAATCTCCATATCACGATACTGTCTTAACATGATAACGCTTTCGGGCATATCCATCCAGATAAACAAGACCTGCGCTCCAAAATCCCTGGCCCGGAGCAATCCGTCAGAATAGTCCGTGGTTCCGGTTGGATATACAATTTTTTCCATAACGTCCCAGCCGGCATCTTCCATTTGAGCAAACACTATTTCCCCCGCCTGGCGGGCGTGATGAACATCCTGGACCATTACAGCCGATTTATCAAACCCGTGTTCCTCCATTAAATAATCAAACACGTCCTGGAAATCACCGAGCATGGTATAGGTCCAAAGTGTGGTCTTAAAATGATACTTGTATGTGTCGTAATCCTCAGCTACCATCTCGTTAGAAGCAGGCGAAAAAGAACCGGTAGACGATATGTGCAGTATTTCATGCTCATTATACAAGTCAAGAGATGGCAATAACGCCTCGGTTCGAGCCGGACCGCCTACAATAAAATCTGCTTCCCTGTCCAAGATCAATCGTTCCACCGTCATAAGCGCATCACTAACCGGAACCCCCGGTTCCAGGTCGCGGGTGTCCATAACTTCGACTTGAAGAGGCCTCATGACTCCTCCGACATCTACTCCACCTGCTTCATTAATTTCCTCAGCAGCTAACTCAATCCCTCTTTCGGCAACCCATCCGTAAGAAAATTCAGTGGGTAGTGGCGAACCGATTATTATAGGTTCACCTTCGGCATCAACCTCCTCATCCGGTTCAGCAGGATCACATCCCCATACAAAAAGCATCGGCAACAGCAGCAAAATACTTCCAATCATCAATCCAAAATGCCTGTTCATTAAAGATCCTCCCATCTAAAATTTATTTTGAGCCTAAACCGTTGACGCATTATAACACAATTCTGTCAATTAATCAAAGAAGTTTGAGCTTTTCCTTACCGCCGTGGAATTTTAATAACTAGGATTACGCTTTGTTTGAGCTGATCACTCCCTTTTTAATATGTCCATAGGATAATCCTTTTCCATACGGGGTTATCCAGGTAAACGGTAACTGTCTTGATTCCCAGATCTTTTCCCGGCTCTACCCAGTCGGGCCTAAAAAGAGCAAGGGCGATGGCCGCACGCAACCGTAAAGCGACTACTTAACCACCCCCATACTTTGTGAACTAGACATAGCTCCTCTTATTTTATTGGCCTTCATCTAGCGGTTTTTTATCGATGGAGTTCCAGGCAAGTCACCTCCGTCCAACTCCGGCCACTCAAATAATTCCAACCTGGATATTATTCTTCATCGAGATGCGGATAACGATAATTTTTTGGCGGGTTGAGGGTTTCTTTAATCGAGCGTGGTGAAATCCAGCGGATAATGTTCCACAGGGATCCCGCTTTATCGTTGGTTCCCGAAGCCCTCGAACCTCCGAAAGGCTGCTGGCCGACAACAGCTGCCGTCGGTTTGTCATTAATATAAAAGTTGCCTGCGGCATGAGTAAGGATATCTTCGGCTTTCAACAGCGCATCCCTGTCCTTTCCGATGATACTACCCGTCAACCCGTAAGGCGAGGTTTCATTGCACAAGTGCAGGGTATCTTCATATTGATCATCGGAATAAACATAAATCGTTAAAACAGGACCAAATATCTCTTCTTCCATAGTCTTAAACCTGGGATTGGTGGTCAAAATAAGGGTCGGCCAGACAAAATAGCCCTTGGAATCATCATACTTCCCGCCGGCAATTATTTGAGCCTCGTTTGATTTTTTTGCATATTCAATATAGCTTACATGTTTATCAAAGGCCGCCCGGTCAATAACAGCACCAAGATAGTTGGTAAAGTCTTCGATATCGCCGACCTTGATATTCTCGGTAGCGGCGATTAAATCGTCTTTTAGCTCTTTCCACAGGCTTTCTGGCAGGTACGCCCTGCTGGCTGCTGAACACTTTTGACCCTGGTACTCAAAAGCCCCCCTTACCAGGGCAGTAATCACTTCATCTTTGTCGGCAGTAGCATGGGCGACCACAAAATCTTTCCCCCCGGTTTCGCCTACTATCCGGGGATAGGTCTTGTAGTTATCAATGTTTTGGCCCACTTTCTTCCACATGTTACGAAAAACTTCCGAAGAACCGGTAAAGTGAATTCCGGCCAGGTCGGGATGTTCTAAAACATAGTCTCCAATTTCTGAACCGGCGCCGGGTATAAAGTTGATTGCTCCCGGAGGAAGGCCGCATTCCTGTACTATTCTCATTACCATGTAATTAGAATAGACCGCCGTCGAGGCCGGCTTCCAAATCACGGTATTTCCGGCCATGGCCGGTGCGGTGGGCAGATTACCGCCAATGGCGGTAAAGTTAAAGGGTGATACGGCAAATATAAATCCTTCAAGCGGGCGATATTCGACCTGGTTAATTATTTCCCGCATTGACTCGGGTTGATCTTTATATATTTCGTTCATGTAGTAAATATTAAAATGGAAAAAGTCAACCAGTTCACATACCGCTTCAATTTCAGATTGAAAAATATCTTTTCCCTGGCCAAGCATGGTAGCTGCGTTGATGGTCGCTCGGTAGGGTCCGGCAATTTTTGCCGCCGCTTCTTTAAAAATTATTGAACGCTTATCCCAGGGCATCCTCTCCCAATCATGTTTGGCGGCTAAAGATGCTTCAATGGCCTGGTCTACTTCTTTTTTCCCGGCCTTGTGATAACGGGCAATCACCTTGCTGTGATCATGAGGCATCCTTACCTCAGCCATATTACCGGTCTTTACTTCACGACCACCGATAATCAGGGGAATTTCCATAACCTCTGAAGTAAGTTCCTGCAGCTTCGCTTTCACTTCCTTTTTTTCTTTGCTACCGGGAGTATACAAAAAAGGAGTTTCATTGACAGGTCGCGCAAACTCAAAACCACTGTTTTTCGGCAACACCATCACCTCTTAAATTAAGATATTTACATTTTTTTTCATGCTTACCTCTTCGAGAATAAACTTTAAATCCCTGCATTATTCGCAAATTGCCTTCAGGGATAAATCGTTTATCGTAAACCCCGAAATGATCATTATTAACGTAATAACATCCTTTTTCCAGGGCAAACCGGTTATGAACACCGGGTAGATAAATTCCTTTTTGTTTTAGCTGGTCATGATCTGATCATTTTTGCTTCTGATTAAATAATTATTTACTCACTTGACGGCCTGCCTTCTTCATCCCAACCGTGCAGCTCGTAATATTCACGAAGCATAATAGCCAGGTTGTCTGCATTGACCACCCGGTCCTTATTTGGACCAATAGGATCATTAAACAGGCGCGGGGGCAGACTGTCGTCTTTCTTCGTCCACCCTTCGCGGATGTTGAACTGCTTGGCCATGGTAGTCACTCTGCGGCCAAGGTCATAAAGTTCATCCTTTGAAAGATCCATACCTGTGCTAGCCTTAATGATCTGCTGCATACCGTCCCACCCGATGAACTGCTGATAGAAACGGCACAGGATCAGGCAGTCTTCCACGCAGTTTCTGCTTTCGTAATCAACAAAAATCTCGGCCTTTCCTTCCACCATGTCCAGGGGAATTTCGCCCCGCAGCTCACCCATGTAAAAGCTTGATCGCAGGTGGCAACCACCCCGGTTAGATACCGCATATCCCAGGCTCATACCGGGTAATGAACGGGCGTCGTAACCGGCTGGTTCCATACCCTTGGCATGCACAACCAGGTCTTCCAGGCCAAGCTTTTCTGAAGCAGGCTTTATACCCTGGGACAGTAATTCTCCAATTCCTTCCCTGTAAGCGATCTGATGAAAAAGTTTGGCAATACCATCAACATCGCCGTAATCGGGCATGCCGCTTAATTTCCCCCGCTTACAGGCTTCAATAGCAAAAGCGACCAGGTTTCCCCCGGAGATGGTATCCAGCCCCAGCCGGTCACAAACGTCGTTTAAGTAAACTACTTCTTCGATCGGGCTGACACAGCACAACCCGCCAATGGCATAAAGGGTTTCGTACTCCGGCCCTTCCAGCTCCAAACCTTTGTGACGGCCGTCAGTGACTTTGCTAAGCTTCCCGCAGGACATAAAACAGCGATAACATCCCTTTGGTTTTACCTCCATTCTTTCCCGCATGGCATCAGTACTGATATCCCGCCATTTCTCAAAACTGCCCTCAGCCCAATAACGGGTTGGAAAAGCCGAAGCTTCGTTGGTAGTGGTAACCATGTAAGGAGTCCCTTTTTGTTTCATATTTTTTGTCCGGTCGGTATTGACGCAGGTTTTTACCAGGTTTCTCGAATAATCTTTGAGCATCTCCTCATCAGCCAGGGGCGCTTTTTGTTCACCGCTAAAAACTATACCCTTGACTTTCTTGGAACCCATCACCGCTCCTAAACCGGTCCGGCCTGCTGAACGCCAGCGATTATTTTTTATACAGGCATATTTAACCAGGTTTTCACCGGCCGGTCCGATAACCACGGCTTGCGCTCCATCTACATTGACTTTATCTAAAAGAGCTTCTTCGGTTTCATAGCTCTCTTTTCCCCACAAATCAGAAGCATCTTTAATATCGACGCCTTGATCCGATACATGCAGATATACTGGCTGATCTGAGGATTCTTCAAGCATAATTGCATCATAGCCTGTCCTTCTAATTGCCGGCGCTGTATAGCCGCCCGAATAAGACTCACCAAAAAAACCGGTCAATGGCGACTTGGCAAACACACCGTGCCGGCCGGCGGCCGGAACGGTTGTATCGGTTGCCGGGCCCGTAGCAAAAATTAGCTTATTGTCAGCAGACAAAGCATCCACTTTAGCTTTCATGTATTCAAGCATAAGATAGGAGGCAAGCCCTTTGCCGCCTA
>SLRT01000107.1 GCA_007130825.1 Syntrophomonadaceae bacterium
CCAGTTCAAGTTTAAGCCCCGGTAAGATTTTAACCTGCCGGGCCCCTGTAATTATCTTTTGTTCCCACGCTGAAAACTCCCCAGCATCAAATAATGTTCAAGCTCATAATTAAGCATCCAAAACTTCCTTAAAATAGCGTTTTCGGAAGGGCAGATCATCAAGGTATACGGCAAGATCAAGATCGTGAAAAGGTCCGCCTTCCTGGAAAGAGCCGTGCAGTTAGGAGCTTATAAAGACGGCAAAAAATATTCTTAAAGTAAAGTAGGATTTCAGCTATTTTTTGTAGAATTAATAAAGGGAGCTTATAATATACAGGTAAGCCTGTACTTATAATATCGGGAAAACAAAAGTGGAGGTTGACCAATGGATAAAGCCAGTGAGGAAGCCATCAACAAACTGATTACAGGTCATGAAAAGATGGGAAATGATATTTCCGGGATGAAAGTAGATATCACCGACCTCAAACAGGGCCAGCAGAAGCTGGAAACCGATGTTTCGGGGATAAAAGTAGATATCACCGACCTCAAACAGGGCCAGCAGAAGCTGGAAACCGATGTTTCGGGGATAAAAGTAGATATCACCGACCTCAAACAGGGCCAGCGAGATATGAACAGTATGATGCTTAAACTGCTCGAGGAGATGACATCGCTTAAAAAAATTGTTATTAACATTGAAAATGACCTCCGCCCGAAAGTAAAAACCCTTTATGATGCCGACATGACCAGGCAGCACGAGACAGCTGAGCTCAAGCAAACGTACCGGGAGCAAGAGAAAAGGCTCGATGATCACGAATTAAGAATATCCCGCCTGGAAGAATAATGTTATATCATAAGAATCTCCATAGTTTATACGACATTTCTTCTGTAATAAGGTAAATATTTCCTGCCAAAAATATAAACCCGAGAAACAAATCTTCCGGTTAAATAACATTATAACAACCATAATCAGCCTTTACAGTTTTCTACGCAGTGTCTAGCGGACGGATATGCTCCATTTCTTTTTGCAAGGTCCGAGATGCCTCCCACAGGTCCACTGCCCACTGCGCGTTGAGCCAGAACTGCGGTGTATAGCTAAATAAACGTGAGTAGCGAAGTGCCATTTCAGGGCTGAGATTCCTACGTTCGCGAAGCAGTTCGTTGATTGTTTGACGCAACACTCCCAATGCCTCAGCAAAGCTTTTCACTGTAGGACCACAGTCTGGCATGAAATCCTCCCGAAGCATCTCGCCAGGGTGCGTAGGACGGACCGTTCTTTCATTTATATTCTGGATGCTCATGTCACACCTCAACTCAATGCTAATTGGCGAGTTCAACGTCGCAGACATCACCATCAACGAAACGGAAAAAGATTGACAGTATAGGCGGCCGCCAACTTGATATATTTACAAAAGCCCCTGTTTGTAATTTGCAAAATCCGGTAATTAAGACTATTCCCTGAAGTCTACTTTAAGGATCAGCCTGATTAGTTCCCCGAGAAATTTGCTGCTGTTATCCTGGTTATAAAAACCCTCCTTGACAACCGGCAGCGGATCGGTTGCTCTGCCGCTATTTTGTAAAGCACAAAAACGGTCAAAGGCCAAACGCCCGGTGTTCAGCCTTTGGCTGGTATTTTTTGCAGAAAAAAGGCTGGGGACGCTGTGTTCGCCTTTCAGGTGGACACGGCACCTGGTTAGATCCTGCCCGGCACCCGCCTCGGCGGCGGTGACCCCGGTCACATCGATTAAATTGACATAACCGGTGGCACCGTCGTTTTCATACTCCGGCCGGCGCATTTTAAACGGCACCAGGACCAGGAAGGGTGAAAACACAAGCGGCACATTCTGGCTGCAGGCAAGATACCGGCCATAGTTCCGGCGCAAGTATGCCAGGTCGACATTGAAACAGCAGGCTATGCTTTTTAGCAATGAATGCATCCTTTGTTCTTTTTCAAACGATCCACCGTCCCTGGTATAGATGCGGGCCGAGTTTCCCCCTCTGCGGCCGTAACACGGCTCCAGGGCAACGATGTTTTTGATAATAGCATAGCTTAGGTTAGCTTTTATAATAATAACCTCCCTCTTGTTTGATACAAACAGGGGCGTTTATAAAGGGCTGTAGTGATCCGCTTGCTCCGGCTGCTAGATGTTTTTATCAAAAAAAGAGAATGACTTTTAAGAGTTCACGTACGGGAACTATAATAGCTACTTGATGCGGCTTTGTCAAAAAATAATTCGGAACTCTGTTAGTTTTCACGAAAAAAAGACTATTGATCGTCTTAAGCAAAAATTTCAACGGTTAAAACCGGGTCAAACTTGCGCATAGTTGCAGCAACCGGGCCATCTGGTTGATCCAGGCCCGCTTATTTCTGCTACAAGTGGCGCTTTGTGATTTTTCGCCGCTGCGGGCTATAATAACCGGGCTCGACCAGCTCCGGGGCGCTGCCCCGTATATGAAGGGAGGTGACAAGATGGACGTAACTGTTAACCCGCTGGCCTGCCGTCTGCAGCTGCGGTTGAACACCGGGCTGGATGCCGATTTAAACCCGATCTACCGCACCCGTTCTTTCTCCAACCTCAAACCGGAGACCGACAACGGCGAACTGTTTGAACTGGCCCAGGAAATCGGCAGCCTGCAGGTGCACAGCATTAACGCCGTGCGCCGGGTAGACGAGGTTGAACTGGAAGAACTGTAGAACCTGCCGCACAACTTTTTAGAAAGGAGGGATAAATTTTGACCGAAACAGAAACCCTGCAGATGATCTTTAAGAATTTCGAGGGGCGCAATACGACCATATCGGTAGCCGACCCCGAACCGGAGTTAAGCAGTGAAGAAGTCGAGGCGGTGATGAGCTCAATCGTTACCCGTAATGTCTTCGACACCACCGGCGGTGATATCACCGCTATGGTGCGGGCCCAGATAGTTTCCCGGACGGTAAATACGCTGGCCGAATTTAGTTAAGCTTCAGGCCGGAGGAAAATACTGCTGCTGTTTGCCGGGGGTGGAAGCCGGCTGAAAGGGATTTAAATTAGCTTCCACCCCCGCTTATTTATGGTCACGGCCCTCCCCCGCTCGCGGTGGAGGGTTTTATAAAGGAGGTGATCTTGTTAATGATGGAAGAGATGGTGGGCTTGATCGGCAACTTCGGTTTCCCGGTGGCAGTGAGCCTGTACCTGCTCGTGCGCCTGGAGGGTAAACTGGAGACTTTGACCGAAAGCATCCATTCACTTTCTGCGGCACTCTTAAGGCGTTAACCGGGAAGATTAAAAATTAAAATCAGGAGGTTTTGTTGATGAGTAAAGCGGTGGTTGTGCTTGACCCCGGGCATGGCGGTTATGACCCCGGGGCGGTGGCGCACGGTCTGAAAGAAAAAGATTTAAACCTGGCCCTCGGCCTGGCGGTGGCCGAACGGCTGGAAGAGTTCAAGGTGCTTTTAACCCGCGACCGGGATGTTTTTGTCTCCCTGGCCGACCGGGTCGCTTTGAGCAGGCGGGCGGAAGCAGACCTGTTTTTATCTCTGCATGCCAATGCCGGGGGCGGCCGGGGTTTTGAATCGTTTGCCTACAGCGGCCTTAAACCCGGGCACCGCGCCTTTGTTGCGCAAAAAAGCCTGCACGCCGAGGTGATCGGCGTGCTTAAAAGCTGGGATATCATCGACCGCGGTTTAAAGCAGGCCGCCTTTTACGTGCTGAAGCATAACCCGGCCCCGGCGGTGCTGATCGAATCGCTTTTTATCGACAACGAGCGGGAAGCGGGTATCTGGCAAGAAAAGCATTTTGTCCAGACCCTGGCCACGGGGGTAATCCGCGGTGTGCGCTCTGCCCTGGGCCTTTCGCCCGAAAACGGCGCTGACGCGGCGCCGAAACCCAGGCCGGATAAGCCAGAACACAAGTCGCTTTATACGGTGCAGGTGGGCGCTTTTGCCTACATTGACAATGCGCGGCAGAGGCTGGCTGAGGCCCGTGAAGCCGGGTTTGATGACGCATATATCTACCACAAGCATTTTTAATACTACCTGCCCGCATTTTTATGCCCGGGAGCCGGCTTTTTAAACAAGCCGGCCCCGGGCGTTAAAAGCTTCCTGGGCAAGAGCGCTTTGCTGTTACTGCTGATGCAGGATCATCAGGCAGCAGGTAGCTTTATTTGTACTTAATCGTAAATTCCTCGCCTTTGACCATCGGGCCCACGGCGTTATAGGGGGTTAAATCCAGGGTTTGCTCATAGAGGTTGCGCCTGGGCAGCATTTTCTGTTTTCTTTTCCTGCGTTCACGCTTCGGCTTGCGATCGGGATGACCCACAGATAACACCACCTGCATTAAATGTAGAGCGCATAAAACAAAAACATCGTCCGGCCTGGCAAATTGCAGCCTGGATTAAGAAAAAGGCCAGAGCTGTGCCGGTGTAGATTTGACGCTTTTTTGTTGCGCTTACTCTTATTTATTATTGTACACTTCCTGGTCCAAAGGTCAATAGATAATTCAGGCCTTAAAAAGGCGGGAGAGGAAAAAAGCTTTTTTCCGGGGGTGGGCGGCAGGGGTCAGCGGGAGGGGCAGATCGAGGGTCCGGTCATCGAGCAGGTGACCGGGCCTGGTGGTAAGCATCAGTGCAGCAAAACGATCTCCTTTTTCCTGTTCGAGGTACGCAGCAGCTTTATCTACAGCCAACAAAGGGGTGGACGGACCATGGACATCGGTGGCCAGCAGGTGGACCAGGTTGGCATCGAGCATAAAACGGGCTGTTTTTTGGGCGGCCGGACCGATCCGGCCGATAAAGGCAGCCCAGGTAACCTGGAAGATTGCCCCGGCCTGGTGCAGGCGGTAGAGTAAGCGGTGATTTCTCTGCAGGGCAATAACCCTTTCCGGGTGGGGAATAACCGGCCGGTAACCTTCGGTGCGCAGGCTAAAGAGCAACTGCTCGGTATACACCGGCAGGGGCTGGAGCATCGGCAGTTCAAGCAGAAGGTATTTTGTTTGGTTCAGGGTCAATGTTTCACCGGCCTGCAGGCGCGCAGTGAGGTGCGGTTCAATCAGCTGTTCGGCGCCGGGCAGAAGTTTTAAAGGGACGTTTTGCCGCTTTAATTCATCCTGCAGCTGACCGAGCCGTTTTAAAATAAGGTCCGGGGCCGGTTTGCCTTCAAATGTATGCGGGGTGGCCACCACTGTGTCATAACCGGCGGCGACCAGGTCGCGGGCGAGCATTACCGCTTCTGCCATGTTGCGCGGGCCGTCATCTATCGCCGGTAAAATGTGGTTGTGCATATCGATATAATGCGCCATCAGTCAACTCCTTGCTATGATTATAGCGCTAGAACAGCGACGGTGAATAAAACCCTGCTTTCCCGGCCGCCTGGGGTGCAGGGCAGATTTATTCAAGCCCGGTTTGCTTTTTCCTGCAGGCGCTTGACGATGCCGGGGGCGACCTTGGTGACGTCTCCCGCACCCATAGTGATGATCAGATCGCCGGGGCGGGCAACGGCCAGGGCCTGTTCTTCAAGCATATCAAGATTATCGCATTGAAATACCGGAATATTGCTATAATAGCGGATTTGATCGGCAAGTATTTCCGAAGTAGCCCCGGGGATCGGCACTTCACCGGCTGAATAAACGCTGTGCAAAAGGAGCAGGTCCGCATCGTTAAAGGCCCTGGAAAATTCATCAAAAAAATAGGCTGTGCGGGTATAGCGGTGCGGCTGAAAGACGCAGATCAAACGGCGGCAGTCGGGACGGGCCGCCTGCAGGGTAGCCTTGATTTCGGTGGGATGGTGGGCATAATCGTCGACCACGGTTATATCGTTGACGGTGCCGAGCACTTCAAAGCGGCGGCCGACCCCTTTAAATTCAGTGAGACCGGAAGTGCATGCAGCCAAATCCAGGCCGATATGGTCAGCCAGGGCCAGGGCGCCGGCAGCATTATAGACGTTATGCAGGCCGGGCACGTTCAGGGTTACCGCCGGCGCGCGCAAAACTCCGCGGTAATAAAAATCGAAGGTGGAACCCCTGGCCTTTAAATTGATGTTCGCCGCATAATAGTCGGGCTGGATAGTTTTTGCATCCTGTCCGCTTAGGCCGCCGATTACAGGCGACTGCGGATCAAGCCCGTAATAGAACACCCGGCGCTCGAGGCGGGAACCGAGGGCACAGAGGGCGGGATCGGCGGCGCAGAGTATGGCGGTTCCGTCAGCGGCGAGATGCGAAAGAAAGGTGCTGTAAGCTTCAAGCAGGCGGGAATACTCGTTGTTATAATGTTCGAGGTGATCTGCTTCCATCCCGGTTATCAGGGCCATCCTGGGATAGTAGCGGGTAAAAGAGCTGTCGCTTTCGTCGGCTTCGGCGACCAGGTAGCGGCTTTTACCCAGGCGGGCATTGCTGCCGTAGGCGGGAAGAACCCCGCCGATAATGGCGGTGGGATCGAGACCGCCCGCCTCTAAAAGCAGGGCGACCATGGCCGTAGTGGTCGTTTTGCCATGGGCCCCGGCCACAGCAATTCCGTAAGCGTCGTTCAACAAGGCGGCAAGCAGTTCGGAGCGGTGCCAGAGCATTACACTGCGGCAGACCGCTTCAAGCAGTTCCGGGTTGCCGGAAGGAACGGCGGTGGAATAGACAACCAGCTCAGCGGAGCCAAGATTGCCCGGGTGGTGGCCGATGATCACCGTCGCCCCGCGCTCGGCCAGATATTCGGTCAGGGGCGATGCCTTAAGATCCGATCCGCTGACCCGGAAGCCCTGCTGCAGAAGAATCAGGGCCAGGGCGCTCATACCGTAACCGCCGATACCGATAAAATGGACCTGCTTGATACCTGGTGGGAAAGACAATAGCTAACCTCCTGTAGAGTTCTGGCGACACCTAAGTTAGCAAATCCATTATAGCATAACAGCTAAAAATTTTGTCCCCCGAAAGCGGGAATAATCGCCGGAAATATTAAGCAAAAATTCCGCTTGAGCTTTAATTCGCGCGGGTTCAAGGCTGATATTTAAGGCTGGAGCCGAAAGTTTTTTTAGAACCATTTCTGAATTCGCTGCAGCCGGGTTTTTATAATATTATGGGCGCTGCTAGTAAAAAGGGTAACTTGCACCGGCTCCTCAATTCTTTACGGCAACTGATTATGTTACCAGCACAAAGGTTCGGGGGTCTAAAAGCACTGATTTAGCAAGGCTGAATTTAGTTCCATTTAAAGTAATCCACATTATACACAAAGTTATCCACAGAAAAAAGCCTGAAACACGTTCATTTTACCCGGTTATGAACAGCAGAAACAAGATGTTGACATAAAAATCACGGAAAGCAGTCAAATGTCAACCTGCGCCTTTTAACCGCAAAGGTTTCCGGCGCCCGCCAGCTGCCAGCTTCTAAACTTTAAACTCCAGGGTCAGGCCGGGATGAGCGTTAAGATCGAGGCAAGCATATTCGCCGTTTAAGTAGCGCGGGTAAGCGGCGGCGGCGATCATGGCCGCGTTATCGGTGCAGAGTTCGGGGGGCGGGCAGCGCAGGGGCACTGCCGGCAGGGCTGTGGCCATGCGCTGCTGCATGCGCCGCCGCAGGTGGCTGTTGGCGGCCACTCCGCCGGACATGAGCACTGTTTCGGCCTTGAAAGCACCGGCGGCGGCCACCGTTTTTTCGACCAGCACCTCGACCAGGGCTTCCTGGAAGGAGGCGACCACATCGGGTAACTTGATATTTTCACCGCGCCTGCGGGCATGGTGCAGGTGGTTGATCACCGCGGTCTTTAAGCCGCTGAAGCTGAAATCGTAACCGCCCTGATCCTTTAACCAGGCCCGGGGGAAGTTGATTGCCGCCGGGTTTCCCCGGCGGGCCAGTTTATCGATCAGCGGTCCGCCGGGATAGCCCAGATCTAAAACCCGGGCTACTTTATCGAAGGCTTCGCCGGCGGCATCATCGCGGGTGCGCCCGAGGGAGGTAATCGAACCCGGTTTTTCCACCAGAAGCAGTTCGCTGTGCCCACCGGAAACAATCAGGTTAACCGCCGGGTAGGCGATCGCCTCGCCGCCCAGGTGGTTGGCATAGAGGTGGGCTTCGAGATGGTTGACGGCGACCAGGGGCAGGCGGCAGGCATAAGCCAGGGCCTTGGCGCCGGCCACCCCGACCAACAGGGCTCCGACCAGGCCGGGACCGTGTGAAACAGCGATCGCCTGCAGGTCTTTCAGCTTCTTGCCTGCTTCTTGCAGGGCCTCGTCGATCAAAGGGTTAAGCAGACTCAGATGCTGGCGGGAAGCGATTTCGGGCACCACTCCCCCATAGCGGGCATGCAGCTCGACCTGGGAAGAAACCAGGTTGCTCAGGATCCGGTTACCGCCGGCGACCACGGCGGCGGCGGTTTCATCACAGGAGGTCTCGATGCCGAGGATTAAAACCGGAGCTTTTTTCATCGCTTTTTCCTCTCTTCCAGATCTTCGGGCAGCCGGAGGCCATTTTTGGTCATGATCAGGGCATCTTCGTCGGCATAGTAGAACTTGCGCCGGCCGAGGACCACAAAGCCCAATTTTTCATAAAACCGGCGGGCGGCAGTATTGCTCGGGCGCACTTCCAGGGTCAGGCAGCAGGCCCCGGAGGAAGCGACCCTGGAGATCAGCTCCTTGACTAAGCCCAGGGCCACACCGCGGCGGCGGTACTGCACATCGACCGCCAGGGTGGTGATATGCACTTCGTCCTGGACAATCCAGGCCCCGATGTAAGCGATGACCTTTTCTTCCCGGCGGGCGACCAGGTAAAAAGCCAGGGGGTTGGTTTCAATTTCGGTTTGAAAAGATTGTAAAGACCAGGGATCCCGGAAAGAAGCCTGTTCGATGGCGCTCACTGCCCGTAAATCTTCACCGGTCATCCGTTCGGCAGTCCAATGCAGGTCCATGGCTAGCGATCAGAGCCTCCCTTTTTTTCGGCGGCGAGCCT
The DNA here is from genome assembly GCA_007130825.1 of Syntrophomonadaceae bacterium. Classification (GTDB taxonomy): domain Bacteria; phylum Bacillota; class Dethiobacteria; order DTU022; family DTU022; genus B1SED10-74M. Next base: position 8,880 of record SLRT01000107.1, read on the forward strand.
CTCTGCTTCCGGGCGGCGCAGGTAGCGGGGCAAAAGCTCCAGGTAGGAGGACCGGGGACTGGCCTCTAAGAGGCGCCGGCCGCGGAGGGCAACCAGGGCGGCGCGGCAGAGCCGGAACGGGGCCGGGGCGAGCAGGGCCATGTGGGGCAAAGCCCGCTCTAACTGTGCAGCGTAACTATGCAGGCCTTCGCCGAGAAAAACTACCGGTTGTTCACAGCTTTGCAGCGCTTTGATCAGCTCCTGCAGGGAAATGGCCGCCGGCTCAAGAATGGTTTCCAGGGCGTGGGGACTGCTGTCTGCCCGGCGGTAAATGGCGCTGTAGACCTGGCTGCGGCGGGCATCAAGCAGCGGACAGATCAGGGTCCCGGGCGCGGGCACCGCCTCAGCCAGGGCGGCAAGGGTGCAGACAGGCACAGCGGGGACGTTCAGCCCCTGGGCCAGGCCGCGGGCGGTAGAAACGCCGATGCGCAGGCCGGTAAAAGAACCGGGCCCGGCGGCGGCGGCCACTGCTCCAAGCTCTTCGCGTTCGATACCGCTTTCGGTGAGCATCCGGTCGAGCAAAGGCATCAGCCGCTCGGAATGGGTCTTTTTAATATTGAGTGTCATTTCAGCCAACAAGGTCTCTTCTTCCAGCAGCGCTACACTGCAGGAAAGAGTGGTGGTATCGATGCCAAGAATAAGCAGGTTTTTTCCGACCTCCTGTTTTTTGCCATTTTCTTGTAAACACAGCTGACAATTAATCGATAAACTCGTGCTCTTCCCAGGTTCCTTCCAGTGTGCTTCCGTCGGGAAAAGTCATTACTCCTTCCCCGTGGAAAAGCCCGTCTTTAAATTCTCCTTCGTACTTTTCGCCGTCAGCCGAAATAAAGGTCCCTTCGCCGTGGAAGCGGTCGTCTTTCCACTGCCCTTCATAGCTTGCCCCGGAAGGGTAGGTGATCTTGCCCTGCCCGTGGAACAGGCCTGAGTCAAATTCGCCTTCGTAGTGGGCGCCCTCGGGGGAGGTATAGGCTCCCTGACCGTGGAACAGGTCAGCTTCAAATTCGCCTTCGTACTCGCCTCCGCCGGGCTCAATCAGGTGGCCTTCGCCGTGAAACAGGTCATCTTTAAACTCTCCTTCATATTTGCCCCCGCCGGGAAAAGTATAGGTTCCCTCTCCGTGCATGCGCCCCTCTTTATATTCACCTTCATGAACAGCTCCAAACTGGTCGATCGTTTTCCCGTAGCCGTGCGCGCGGCCTGCTTTAAATTCCCCTTCATATTCCATGCCTCCCGCCCGGGTCACTTTCCCCCGGCCGTGCATCAGGTTATGCTTAAATTCACCCTGATAATGGGTGCCGTCCGCAGAACGGTAGGTGCCCTGGCCGTGGCGCTCTCCCTCTTTCCACTGCCCTTCATATTTGTCGCCTTCGGGGTGGAGCCAGGTCCCCTCTCCATGCCACCGGCCCTCTTTCCACTGTCCTTCATATTTAAATCCCTGCGGGTGGATCCAGATCCCCTCCCCGTGCGGCTCAAACCATTTTATCTCGCCCCGGTAAGTGCCGCCTTCGAAAGAAAGGCGTCCATCCCGGTGGTGAGCGGCAGCCGCCAGGGCCCAAACAACCAGCAGGACCGATAAAACTATTACTAACAGATGGTTCTTTTGCATTTGCTAAAACTGCTCCTTTTCAATTCTACATGTTCCTGAAACAAACTTTGCCTACAACAAGCTTTAAAATTAGCTTTATAAGCGTAATTGCGCCGGTTTGGCTAGGGTAAAATATTGCGGGGTTTTTGTTTGCAGAGGTTTCCGTCGATATGCCACGTTACCGCCCCGAGCAAAGATTCCACTGTCCGGGAAGCGACGGGGCCAAAGGGAATAAACCAGATCCGCCGGCCTTCTCCTGTGTAATCGTCAAAGCGTTCGATATTTACCTGCAGGTAAGCGGGAGGCAGCAGCCGGGGCAGGCGGCCGGCCCACTCGATAAAAGCGGCTCCGCCGCCGGGCAGGTATTCTTCAAAGCCGAGTTCAAGGGGATCTTCTTCCGCAGACAGGCGGTAGAAATCGAAATGATAAACGGGCAGGCGGCCGTGGTAGATCTTGAGCAGAACAAAGCTCGGGCTGGAGACCTGCTGATCTTCGACCCCGAGACCGGCAGCAGCGCCGCGCACAAAAACGGTTTTGCCCGTGCCCAGCTCGCCGTCGAGGGCGATTACGAGGGGCTGGTTCAGGATATAGCCGAGCAGTTCACCGACGTGGGCGGTTTCTTCTTCTTTGCGTGTAGTCAGAAATGCTTTTGCCTGCTGCATAGTAACCCCCGCTTTTTATACCTTTTCTGGTTCAATTATAGCTTTGCGCCGGGGGTTTTGCAAACCTGCCGGGAGAGCAAAAAAAATGCCGCACCGCAAAGCAGGCAGCACTTAAGTTAAACAGCTCCGGGCCTGATGCTTTGCGCTGACCAGCGCCGTTAATCGCTGCCCGCAGGTAATCATTCCAGCCGGCCGGCTATTTCTTCCCAGTAATGCAAAAGCTCAGAAAGGCTTGATTTTGCCTCATCCAGCCGCGAACCGAGTTCGGCCAGTTCGCTGTGATCACCGTAGTGGGCGGGATTGGCCAGGGTTTCTTCCAGACGCGAGATCTCTGCTTCGGTTTTACTGATCTCTTCTTCGAGGCGGACCTGTTCATCTTTCAGGCGGCGGCGGTTTTTTTGTTCGGCGTGGCGGCGGCTGTGTTCTTGCTGTTTCCTTCGCTTTTCTTCCTGTTTTTCATCGCCGCTTTTTCCGGGCTGGCTGCGGAGGCTTTCTTTTTGCGCCAGGTATTGATCAAAACTGTAATTATAAATACGCATGGTTTCGCTGTCGAGTTCAAAAACCCGGTTGGCCAGCCCTTTTAAAAAGTAGCGGTCGTGCGAAACGATGATCAGGGTCCCGGGGTAAAAGGCGAGGACATTTTCGATCTCCTCCAGGGCCGGGAGATCCAGGTGGCTGGTCGGTTCGTCCATCAGCAAACAGTTGCCGCTTCCCAGGGCCAGTCGGGCCAGGGCCAGGCGGTTTTTCTCGCCGCCGCTTAAGTCGCCTACCCGCTTGAAGACATCGTCTCCTTTAAACAGGTAGCGGCCCAGGTGGTTGCGGGCCTCTTTTAAATCGAGATCCGAGGCGGCGGTGATTGTTTCCAGCAGGGTCCGGTTGCTTTCGAGCTGCTCCTGTTCCTGGGCAAAGTAAGTTACCCGCACCGAGGGCCCGAGGCGGACGGCGCCGGCAGTCGGTTCAAGGGCGCCGGAAATCAGTTTGAGCAAAGTCGATTTTCCGGCGCCGTTGGGCCCGACCAGGGCAATGCGGTCACCCCAGCTGATTTCAAAGGACAGATCGGCAAGAATGGTATTGCCGTCAAATTTTTTGCTGACCCGGTCGAAAATGACTACCTGGCGGCCGCTGCGGCCGCTGTAACCGAGCCTGAGTTTAAAGCTTTGGTCCGCCTGCGGGCGCTCGACAGCTTCGAACTTGTCGAGGCGTTTTTGACGGCTGCGGGCCTGCCGCTTGGAGCGTTCGTCGGCCCTGGCCTCGCGGACCAGGCGTTCCTCGCGGTCCTTGATTCTCTGCACGCGCCGGTATTCGCGTTCACTGCTCAGGCGCTCAAGGGCAAGCTGTTCCTGGTAGGCGCTGTAGTTGCCGCTGTATGCTTTGATCCTGTGTTCCCGCAGGGCAAAAATGCGGCCGGCGACGCGGTCGAGGAAAAAGCGGTCGTGGGTGACCATCAGCAGGGCGCAGTTTAGGTCGCGCAGGTATTTTTCAAGCCACTCCAGGGCGGAAAGGTCGAGAAAGTTGGTCGGCTCATCGAGCAGCAGCAGGTCGAGATCCTGCAGAAGCAGTCCGGCCAGGCGGGCGCGGGTCTTTTCGCCACCGCTGAAAGAAGAAAGGTCGCGGTCAAGATCGCTGTCTTTGAAACCAAGGCCCCGGGCCACCCCGAGCAGCCTGCTTTCAACCTGGTAGCCCCCTGCTTCTTCAAAGCGGTTGATCAGGGCGGCGTAGCGCTCCAGGTGCTGATCGAGCGGCCTGCCTTCTAATTCGGCCCGGTCGGCAATTTCTTTTTCCAGGGCGGCCATCTCCTTTTTCATATCGAAGATATGGCTCAACGGGTGTTCGAGATGAACACGCAGGGTGCCGGCGCTGATCGGACGCGGTTCCTGGGGCAGGTAGCCAATCCGGGTCCCACGGGCAAGATGGATCTCCCCCCGATCTGCTTCCAGTTCACCGGCGATGATTTTGAGCAGGGTGGTTTTGCCCGACCCGTTGGGTCCGATCAGGCCCGCTTTTTCTACGGGCTGCAGCTGCAAGCTGACATCAGCGAGGATTTGATCCGATCCATATGCTTTTGTGACCCGGTCCAGAGTTAGTAAGGGCATTTTCGCTCCCGCTGTATGATTTGCCGTCGTGATCTTTTACCGGTTCCATTATAGCGGCTCAACCCCGGCCGGTCAAAACTTTATTTAATTAGCGGGCCGGAACATAGCTGCGGACAAAAATCAGCGAATGAGCATCCGGCAGCTAGCATATAAGCCGGGCGACCAAGCGGGCGATGCTCAAAGAGGCGGTCAGGCCGGGTGATTCAATGCCGATCAGGTTGACCAGGCCGGGAAGTTTGCGCCCGAATTCTTCCTGAATAACAAAATCGCGGAAAGATTCGCCGGGCCCGGACAGTTTGGGCCGGATGCCGGCCATTTCCGGCTCGAGATCCCTTTGATCGATAAAGGGTAAAAACCGCCTGGCAGCGCGGTAGAAGTCACCGGCGCAGGTAGGGTCGACAGTGTAGTCTTCTTCGGTGACATATTTGGCGTTCGGGCCGAGCCTGAGGCGGCCGTCGAGAGTTTTGGTGGCATGGATACCCAGGCCGGTCAGCTCATGCAGCGGGGGCGGATAGATCAGGTGGTTGATCAACGAGGCCCGGGCCCGGGGCAGACTGAAATATTCACCCTTGCACAGGTGCAGGCGGTATAAAGCCCGGTCCGGATCGATGCCGGCCAGGGCGGCTAAACGGCCGGCCTGCAAACCGGCGCAGTTAACCAGGCAGCGGCAGTCGAGGGTATCGCTGCTGCCGTCTGGGTTTTTAAAATGAACCCGGTACCCTTCACTTAAAATTTCTATCAGATCAACCAGGTGGCAGTAGGCAGGCAGAACTCCGTTTTGCAGGCAGATCTGCTCCAGCCGGGCCATCAGGGCGTGCGAGTCGACAATGCCGGTCGAAGGGGAAAGAAGGGCCCGGGCGGCCCTGATATTCGGTTCGAGGGCATTTAGCTGCGAAAACCCGAGTTCAACAAGGTCTATAACCCCGTTGGCCAAAGCCTGGTCGAGCAAATTATCCAGGGAGGCTGATTCTTCCGCAGAGTTGGCGACAATTATTTTGCCGCAGCGGCGGTGGGGAATGGCCCACTTTTGACAGAACTGATAAAGCAGGGGGTTGCCTTCGACGCAGAGTTTGGCTTTCAGGGTGCCGGCGGGATAGTAGATGCCGGCGTGGATCACTTCGCTGTTGCGGCTGGAAGTTTCACGGCCAAAGCTTTCATGCCGCTCCATCAGGACCACTGACAAATCCGGCTGCCGGGCGGAAAGCTCCGCGGCGACGGCCAGGCCGATTACCCCTGCCCCCACAACCAGGATATCTGTTTTATCAGCAGGACTCATCGGTTTTCCGAGATATCAAGCACTGCCTGGCGCAGGCGCGCCAGTTTCTGTTCGGCTTCAGCGGCGGTCGGGGCGGTTATCGACAAGTAAAGCTTGACTTTCGGTTCAGTGCCGGACGGGCGCACGGCAAACCACGAACCGTCAGACAAGGTGTAGTGGAGCACCGGGGATCGGGGCAGAGTCAGTTCGTATTCCCGATCGGTCTTTAAATTCCAGCCTTTTTGCCGACCGTAGTCCCTCTTTTCGACCACTTTCAGGCCGGCCATCTGCGCGGGAAGGTGGTGGTAGGCGGCGACATGGCGGTCGGCCTCGGAGATATCTTTTAGCTCGACGGTAAGCAGATTTTCGTAGTGGTAGCCGTAGCGCTGTTGAACGTCATCGAGCACCTGGAGCAAATTTTTGCCCTGTTCCTTGTAGTAGGCGGTCATTTCGGCGATCAGGTATGAAGCGATAATCGCATCTTTGTCGCGGACAAAGGTGCCGGACAGGTAGCCGCAGCTTTCTTCATAGCCGAAGATAAATTTTGGTCCGCCCCGGCCTTCATATTCGGTGATTTTAGCGCCGATAAACTTAAAGCCGGTCAGGGTTTCAGTAACCCCGAGGCCGTATGATTCGGCTATGCGCCGGCCCAGGTCCCCGGTAACGATGGTTTTGATCATCACCGCATCAGCGGGCATCCTCCCGTTTTCCGTCAAGCGGCTGCAGATGTACTCGATCAGCAGAGCTCCGACCTGGTTACCGCTTAAAATCACGTAATCGCCCGAAAGATCGCGCACGGCGGTGCCGACCCGGTCACCGTCCGGGTCGGTGGCCAGGACCAGGTCCGCCTCGACACCGCGGGCCCGTTCCAGGGCCATATCCAGGGCAGCCGGATCTTCGGGATTGGGCACCTGCACAGTGCTAAACTGCGGATCGGCTGCAACCTGTTCTTCGACCGGGAAAAGATCAATACAGGCTGATTGGGCCAACAGGCCGGGAATATATACCTGGCCGGTACCGTGCAGGGGAGTGAAGACCACTTTTAACTGTACCTGCGGACTGCTTAAGGAAAGCGCTTTTACTTTTTCCAGGTAGTTTTGATCCCAGGCCGGATCAATCATTTCCAGCAGACCCCGGTTAACGGCTTCTTCCCGGGTGATCATCTGCACGTCATGGAAGATATCGACCCTGCCGATGGCCCGGACGAGATCATCGACCAGGGGGCTGACTGCCTGTCCGCCATCGGGCCCGTAGACTTTATAGCCATTATACTGCGGCGGGTTGTGGCTGGCGGTGATCACAATGCCGGCGTCACAGCCGAGCTCACGGGTGATGAAAGAAAGCATGGGGGTAGGCCGGACGCTGTCAAAGAGCAGGGCTTTAATCCCGTTGGCGGCAAGGACCAGGGCGGCGGTTTCGGCGAATTGCTCTGAATAAAGGCGGGTATCAAAGGCGACGGCCACTTTCCCGGTCTCGCTGTCTTCCGGGTTTTCCGGGGGCCGGTTGTTAAGACAATCGGCCAGGCCCTGGGTGGCGCGGCGGATGGTGTAAGAGTTGATCCGGTTCAGGCCGGGGCCAATCACCCCGCGCATACCGCCGGTGCCGAAAGCCAGCTCACTGCCGAAATGGCTGTTTATCCGGTCCGGATCGTTTTTCATGGCCTGCAGTTCATTTTTCAGTTCAGGGTCGAGATCGGGGTGAGCCAACCACTGTTCAAATTTTTTTTGCGCCTCAGGATTCGCCTTATCCGCGGTGAAATCTTTTCGGGGATCTGCTGCCGGTGGAGGGGCGGTGCGGCCGTAGTCGTCTTCAAAACGTTCGATGTCATCTTCACCAAGGTAATCGCCGCTTTGGACTTCGATCAGGACCAGCGGTTCCTCCGTCTTGTTTTCCAGGCGATGGCGGGCACCGGTGGGAATATGAGCTCTTTGCCCTTTCCTGACCGTAAACTGCTGATCGTCGACGGTGACATAAGCTTCACCGCTGACCACGATCCAGTTTTCCGAACGCCGGCGGTGGCTCTGCAGGCTCAGGCGGGCTCCAGGATTAACGTTGATCCTTTTTACCTGGTAGTTTTGGGCAAGTTCCAGGGAGCTGTAACTGCCCCAGGGGCGATAGATGGTGCGGTGCTCCCTGGCTTCGGCAGCCCCTTCAGCCGCTAACTGATCGACTATTTTTTTTACATCCTGGGTTTGCTTTCGATCACAGACTAACAGGGCGTCATCGGTGTCGACCACTACCAGGTCTTTAAGGCCGACTGTACCGATCAGGCGGGAGGTGGATATAACCAGGCTGTTTTCAGTATCAACGGGAAACACCCGGCCCTGCAGGTGATTGCCCTGCTCATTTTTGGCGCTGACCTGGTAGTAGGCTTCCCAGCTGCCGAGATCGCTCCAGTTTATCGCGGTCGGGATAACACTTACCCCTTTGGAACGCTCGAGGATGCCGTAGTCGATGGATATTTTTTCTACATTTTTGTAGATTTCTTCAAGATTAGCGAAACGCTTATAATCGACCTGTTCGAGAGCGGCATAGATCTGCGGTAAAAGCCGGCGGTACTGCTTGAGCAACGCCCCGACCCGGAAAACAAACATGCCGCTGTTCCAGAGGTAGCGGGTATCTTCCAGGTAGTTTTTTGCGGTTTGCAGATCGGGTTTTTCGACAAATTTTTCCACCCGGCAGGCGCCGTGGTTGAGTTCATCGCCACAGCAGATGTAGCCATAGCCGGTTTCGGGGTAAGTGGGCCGGATACCGAAAGTAACCAGTCCGTGTGCTTTAGCGGCTGTTTCGCCGTTTTGCAGCAGGGCGGCAAATTCCGCGCGGTCGGTGATCAGGTGATCTGAGGGCAAAACGGCCATCACGGCCTGATCGCCTTCCTCGCGCTGCAGGTAGCAGGCGGCCAGACCGATAGCCGGCGCGGTGTTGCGGGCCTGCGGTTCCTCCAGCAAGCGCACCGCAGAGAGGCCGGAAAGGCTCAGCTGGCGCCTGACTTCGCCGGCCTGGTCGCGGTGAGTTACCACCAGGATTTTTTCGGGCGGAACAGCAGCGGTAAGCCGTTCAAAAGTGTCCTGGAAAAGCGAACGCTGCTGCTCGTTTCCCCCGGAACCCGGCAGAGGCAGGTATTGCTTGGGAAATAACTCCCGGCTGAGCGGCCAGAGCCTGGTCCCGCTCCCGCCGGCCAAAATAACAGCATACATAGAATCACCCCGGTAGTATCGAAATTTTTAAGTTCGGAACGGTTTCTGCTTGTTCCCCGCCCACAAATATTCCCCGTGCTCAGTTTTATTTCAGCGCACTGCAAAACCCGGATGGCTAAAACTTAATCTTCTCAGGTTATGCAGGTTACAATTCGCTTTATACTGCGGTTATTCTTTCCTGATCATGTTCAGCTGCTCCGGAAAAAGATTCTGGTGGGTTACCAGGTGGACTCTTTGCAGGGCCAATAGAAATGAAACCACCGATTCTCCGCCCTGGTTTTGGTTGATCCCTCCGGGTTGGAGGCCGTCGTAGCACCCTCCGCCGGAAAACTCATAGAGCGGCTGGTGGACGTCGTTGCTGCCGAAAAACCAGTTGAAGGCCCATTCCATGGTTCTAAACCAGTAATCACTGCCGGTGATTGCAAAAGCCTGATAACAGGCATCGATCAGGGCGGTGGCATCGACGGATTGCTGGTCGAAACGGGCTTTTTGCCCACCGCGTCTGTACCAGCCGTCGTTTCCGACCAGCGAGAGGTGGCCGCTTTCGGGATTGGTCTGGATATCAACCAGCCACTTCAGGCTTTTTGAGCCGGTATCGAACATTTCAGGATAATCCAGGTAATTGCCGGCAACAATCAGGGCCTGGGTCAGGCGGGCGTTTTCGTAAGCGACCACATCTTCAGCCCAGTACCAGTCTTCGGCGCAGTTCTGCCGGAAAAGCCCGAGCAGCTTTTCGCCCAGTTCGGCCATGATCCGGCGGACCAAAGCATCGCCGCCGAAACGGCGCAGGTAGTAATTGGCCCCGATAATGGCAAAAGCCCAGGCCCGTGGAGAAGTAAAGGAAAGCGCAATTTCGATCGCCTCCTTAAACAGCCGGTTGGCCAGGCCGAGGTAAGCGTTATTGGGCGGGTGGGCAATTATATAACCGAGCGCCCAGAGGGCGCGGCCGTGGCTGTCTTCTGAACCGGCTTCTTCCAGCCAGCTGCGGTCATAACCCATAAAATTGCGCATCCGGCTATTTTTTTCATTGAAAGCATGGTAGAGAAAGCTTAAGTACGTTTTTAAAAGCGGGTTAATCGCTTCATCTTCAAACAGACGCCAGTGCATCACAGCAACAATCAGGCCGCGGGCGTTGTCGTCAGTGCAGTAACCGTGATTGCGATCGGGAACGGAGAAAACGCAGTGCTGCAAGAGCCCGGTGTCGTCGGTGATAGCGCGCAGGTGTTTTAACTTGACTTCGGGTATAATAGCCCGCTCGGTAACATCTGTTTCCGGCGCCGGACGGGTAATCATTGCACTGTAGTTCAACCGGGCCTGTTCGATGGCGGTGGCATAATTGCGGGCCACTTCTTTCCAGATCATCTGCCGGCCATGCTGGTACGAATTCTTGCGCATCCGGTTGCGCAGAGCCTCGTCGTCCAGAAGTTTTATTACAGCTTCGGCCATCTTGTTGCTGTCGCGGAAAGGAACCAGGCAGCCCCGATCATCAGCCAGAAGCTCTTCGGCGTAGATATAGGGGGTGGAGACTATGGCCTTTCCACAGGCAAGAGCGTAGGCGAGCGTGCCGGAGGTGATCTGCTCCCGGCTCAGGTAGGGAGTAATATAGACATCGGTGGCCACCAGAAACTGGACCAGCCGTTCGAGAGAAACATACTGGTTGTAAAAGGTTATGTTTTTCTCCAGGCCCCGGTCGAAGACCATTTTTTCAAGCTTGTGGCGGTATGCTTCTCCATAGCGGCGCTTTACTTCGGGGTGGGTCGCTCCGAGAATGATGTAGAGGGCGTCGGGATGGAATTTTACCACATCTTCCATCGCCTCGATAGCAAATTCCAACCCCTTGCTCGGGCCGAGCAGGCCGAAAGTTAAAAGCAACTTGCGCCCCTCGGCCTGGAACTGATCCTTGTAATAGGAGGAATCGAGAAAAGGCACGTCCGGCGAGCCGTGGGGAATCAAGAGTATTTTATTTTCGGGCACATTATAGACCCGTTTAAGGATATCAACTGCAGCCTGGGCCATAACCACCACCGAAAACGAATGCTCACAGATGCGGATCATGGTCTGCTTTTGCCCCGGTGTGGGGTCTTCAAGCACGGTATGCAGGATGGTTATAGCCGGTTTTTTCAGATTGCCGAGCAGGTAATTGATGTAGTTGCCGTCTTCACCGCCGAAAATTCCAAATTCATGCTGGATCAATACGGCATCGACCGGCGAAAGGTTGATAAAATCGGCAGCCCGCTGGTAATCATTATGGTGTTGATCGCGGATGTGAAAGGAAACCTCGCGCCCGTAGTTATCGGTTTCGTTGGCTTTTTTGAGCGCAATTACTTCAAAACTGTTATGTTCTCCTTCGTTGTTTTCCCCGATGCCGAAAAGTTGTTTCATGCTGTGGAGCAGATCGGAGCAAAAGGTGGCAATCCCACACTGGCGGGGGGGATAGGTAGAGACAAATGAAACCTTGACCGGACGCAGGATCTTGCCGGGATACATATTAGTCACCTCATTATTTAAAGTCAGAAATCAAATCGCCGCTAAACCCGAACATGTGTTCTAAAAAGGCTGCTACTACCGTCAGCCCGGATTTTAATGCTGAATTGAAAAGTCGCACCGGGCGGCATTTCAGTTGATTATGTCCTGATAAACTTTTATATAGCGATCGACCATCAGTTCGACAGTGAAGCTTTCTTCGACGTGGCGGCGGCAGGCTTTTCGCTGCAGCTTATCTATCCGCGAGAGAGCTTCCCGGGCCTGGTCCAGATCGTCAACCAGGTAGCCGGTTATCCCGTCGATGACCAATTCGGGCATCGATCCGCGCCTGAAAGCTATAACCGGAGTACCGCAGGCCATCGATTCAGCCACGCTCAAACCGAAAGGTTCATCGAAATTGATCAGGTGCAAAAGGGCCCGTGCTCCGCCGAGAACCGCCCCTTTTTCCCCGGAGCCGACCGGCCCGATGTAGCGAACCTGTTCTTCATCCAGGTAGGGAGCGACGTAGCGATCGAAATAGGTCTGGTCCTGAATAATCCCGGCGATAACCAGGGGCATGCCGGCCTGCTTGGCCAGGCGAATCGATTCATAAACTCCCTTGTCGTGGTGGATACGGCCGAAAAATAGCAGGTAATTGTCGGCGTTTTCCCGGTAAGCATAGTTATCGATCGGAATTCCGTGGTGGATGGTCGCCCGGTAATCGAGCTCGGGGCTGCGGTCCGCATCGCTGATAGCCACATAATTTACCCGCTGGTTATATTTACGATATACCGGCAAAATGCGCGGTGAAGAAAAGCCGTGGATGGTGGTCAAAACCGGGGTGTTAACCAGGCCGCTGTAGGTTAGGGGCAAAAAATCGAAATGGTTGTGAATAAGGTCAAAAGATGCCGCCTCTTCAAAAACGGCGGCGATATGGAGGCATTCCCAGACTTTCGGTTCGAGGTCGCTGTCTTCGGACCAGGGGCGGGGGGCTACCGAGCGCAACACGGCCCTGGTCTGCGAATCACCGGTGGCGTACAGGGTAACATCGATACCGCGCCGGATTAATCCTTCGGTCAGCATGCTGACTACCCACTCCCACGGACCGTAATGACGGGGTGGTGTACGCCAGGATATGGGGGCGAGCATGGCAATTTTCATTTTAGATACAGAAACCTTCCTCCATAGAATCACTGCAGTTCAAAAGATGATCGACCAGATCTTGCAGCTTGGCGGTGGCCAGGCAGACACTTGTATCGGCGGCGCCGTAATACATGATCAGTTCATCTGTAACTGGATCGTGAACGATCCCGGTGGGAAAGGTTACCCCGGGCACGTCGCCGACCCGTTCATATGACTCATGGGGGCCAAAGACCCACTGGTCGCTGCGCTTCCTGATTTTCCGCGGGTTTTCGAGATCGAGCAGGGCCAGGCCGACCCGGTAGAGGCTGCCGGATACAGTATTGCGCACACCGTGATAGATAATTAACCAGCCCTCGTCGGTTTCAATCGGCGGGGGCCCGAGACCGACCCGGGTGCTGTCCCACCAGCCGGGGCGAACTGGAAGCAATATCTGGTGATCACCCCAGTGGACAAGGTCCGGCGAGCAGGCGACCCAGATATGGGCTTCGCCGCGAATAATCGGCCGGTGGATCATAGTATATTTGCCATTAATCTTGCGCGGGAACAACGAGGCGTCTTTGTCCTCGGGGGGCAGCATCGCTCCCCGGCGCTCAAATTTATGCAGATCTTCAGACAGGGCCAGGGAAACGACCGGGCCGTCCTTGGAAAAGGAGACATACGTAACCGCGTATTTCTGCAGGTCTTCGAGCCAGACTATGCGCGGGTCTTCAATGCCCCACCTTTCCTCGTTGAAATCGGTATCAGGCAGAAGAGTCGGTTTTTCGTCAATCTGCCAGTTGGTCTTGCCGTCATTACTGCGGGCGAAGGTCAGATGGGAAAACCCGCGCATATCTTCGACACGGACCAAAAGCATAATGTCACCGTTATGCCGGACCGCTCCCGGGTTAAAGGTGGAATTGGACGGGTACGGCCAGCGATCGGGAATTAAGATTGGATTGCCCTGATAGCGATCGAAGAGGAAATTCGGGCGGTGATGGTTATAATAAATCATTCACTGGTTCTCCTTTATTAGTTAGTGATAAACAGCTCAGGCGATTACAAATCGGCCGTTTTGCTTAAACGGTTCCCGCAGTAACCGAACCTGATCATTTAACTTGTTTTTTAATTCGCTACCATTGAAGCGATTCCTTCCTACCGGTTGCAGCTGTTTAGCCGAAAAAGAAACGCTTGATCTGGTCAAAATTACTTTTGATTGCTGCAGATCCGGAAATATGGCCCATGTGCCCCGGTAAAAGCAGTTCCACTTCTTCAAGGCGGGAAAGTTTATCGATCCCTTGGGCCAGGGTTTCCATCTTTCCCCCGGGAAGATCAGTTCGGCCGATACTGCCATCAAAAACAGTGTCCCCGGTGATCAGCGCCTTTTCTGCCGGCAGGTAAAAACAAGTCCCTCCCGGAGAATGGCCGGGGGTATGCACTGCCTTGATCAAATCATTTTTGCCTTTTTCAGATCCCAAATCGAGATCCCCTTCTTCTAAGTAAAAATCGGGTTTCAGAGAAGGCAGTTCCTGACCGGTCTGGCTGGCATAATGCCCGGTAAGCGCTTCGATGATGAACTCGTCGTCCTGGTGAATACCGAAACGGGCGCCGCTCTTTTCACGGATCAGGCCGACCGATTCCACATGGTCGGGGTGGCCGTGGGTACATAAGATCAGATCGACAGAAGTAAAATCAAAGCCGTCGGCGGCCATCTGGCGGGCAAGCATCTCCAGGCAGTTTTCATTAAACTCGTTTCGAATGTGGCCGGGATCGAACAATATGGTCTGTTCGCCCTTGAACAGGCAGGTGTTACAGTTGTTGGCCATGCCCTGCCATGGATACCAGTATAGTTTTTCGGTTAATTGCATTATATACCTCCTTAGCGCTGCTATAAGTTTTTTACATACTGTTAAAAACGTCTTGTAACATGATATCATAAATTATTAGCGGTTTGGCAAGTAAGATCACTAAATTTCCTGAGCCTGTTTTAATGCTGCTTGTAAATTTATGTTTACCGGAACAAAGCATTGGATATTTAAGATAGCGGCTTTCCGGCGTTCTGTTGAAAAGCAAAAATAAGGGGTGTTTTCGGCCTCCTGAATCTAGCGCAGGGACAGGGCCAGGGTAACCATCACCTGCATGCCGGCCACCACTTCACGGAAATCCGGATGACTGAACCGCACCGTGCTGGCAGAAACCAGCTCCGCACCGGGCATAGAGGCCGCCTCTTCTGCCATCCCCCGGTTCTGGAAAACTATTTCCAAATCTACCGGTGTTTTTAGAGCAACGGCTTGGGTCTGCTTTTTTTCCCGGATTGCCAGGCCGGCCTGTTCCTGGATCAGCCGGCAGGCTTTTTTAGGGGTTAAAGATTCAACAGCCCGGTGGGCCAGGTTTTTTTTCACTACAGCTGTTTTAAGTGCGTTTCCCAGCAAGTTTTTGCCTTCACTGCAGGCTTGATCATCGCCGGTAACAAGGCCTACCGGCACTCCGAAATAGCCGGCGATATAAGCGCTCAGGCCCAGTTCTCCGACAACCTCATTGTTTAACTTCATTTGACCCAGGGCAGAACTGCTGTAGGTATGGGACAAAGTCCCCTGCTCTGCCTGCCGGGCGTGGTATCCAAGCAGGAATACCAGGTCGAATTGATCTGAAATGCCGGCCATCATGGCCCATTCTTTTGGTGTTCCTGATATTAACTTAACTTCTTCTTGCAGATCTTCGATCAGAATATTCGTCATTAAACCGTGGCTGTCGTTTACCACTACCTCTTTTGCTCCCGCCTCCATTGCGCCCCGGGCAGCGGCATTTACTTCTTCGGTCATCAACAGCCTGGCCCGCCGGTAGCTATCTGATTCTCCACCCAGCTGATCCCGGGAAACCACTCCGGCCACACCTTCCAAGTCTGCGGAAATATATATTTTCAAATAAATCCCTCCCTATTTACCCATCACTGGTGCTATTTTAACTGACCAGTTAAAAAGTATGGACTGGAACTCGCCTCGGGTTGTGACTCTGTTTTTTTTTCGCCAAAACTAACTGCTTGAACCAGTTAATCTTAAACTTTACCGCTGCTAAAATATCAACCGGCGGAAGTTCTTTGAAATTGCCGCTATTGAAATAAGGGAAAGTAATAATCTTTTCCTTCATCCCATTTTGGGATTACTGTAGATTTTCTATTTTCTTCTTTTGAAAAACCGGTATGCTTCATGATTTTTTTCTCTCGGTTCACCATCTATTATAAGCATTTGCTTGGCAACTATTACAGCGCCTTTATCCATAACCTTTTTCTCGGCATCCTTCCATGCTTTTTGCAAGTTTTTCTCGATGTTAGTAATAATTTCTGTCACCTCCGCTGGGCGGGTTTTTTCTAATGTCTATTACTTCAATTCCTTCCTTTCCAGCTTGCAAAATTATTTCAGGATCGCCGGTTACAACCGGGCCTTTACTCTCATCAGCCAGGGCTAAAACAAAACAATCCGCATAAGAAAGCCCGCCTTCCGCCTTAAAGAAAGCCGCTGCTTTAATCCTTGGCCAGGTAGTTTCAATCAATGCTATTGATTCTTCCAATAAAATATTCTCGATAACTTCTTCTGCAGATCTTTTTCCACGTCTGCGCAGCGTAATATAGTATATTTCTCCCAGGTTAATCATGCTCAAAAAAACCTGAGTGTCGGGATCGCTCAGGCAATCTGCAACCACCTGTGCTCCATCGCCATCTTCAAGCAAATCCAATAATGCGTAAGAGTCAAATATAATATTCGCACTCATTTATCATTGACCCGTTCTTTTTTCCTGTCTTCTAACAACTGCTCTACCAGCGACTTGCTCTCATCATCCTTTAATTTACCTCTTAACTGTAAAACAGGATGATCTCCTACCGGGCACAAAGTTATGTTATTCTCTGTTTCCTTGATAATCAGCTTGTCACCCTTTTTCAAATCGTAACGTTTTCTCAGTTCTGCCGGCAAAGATATTTGCCCTTTCCCAGACACTGTTACTTTATACATTTGCCTTACCTCCCAGACTTATGCCTTACTTAACCTTAGTATACATGGCAATACTGGTAATGTAAAGCAAGACAGGGGACGGATGAAGCAGAGAACCGTCCCCTAAATTACTTCTTCGTAAGGGACATAGGGGCGAAGGGGTATGTTTTGGTTTTTAAGTTCGCGGGAAACCATGGCAAAGGTAATGATAAAAGCCAGCATGTCGCTTACCGGGCGGGCTACCCATACCCCAAGCAGGCCGGAATAACTGGACAGGATCAGCAGCAGGGGTATAAAGAGCATGACCTCCCGCAGCAGGGACAAGAACAAAGAAGGCGCCGCCTTGCCGATAGCCTGGAAAAATACGGTGGAGACGACCTGGATCCCGATTAAAGGCAGCATAACCATCATAATACGCATGGAGTAAGTGCCCATGGCCAGAAGTTCCGGTTCCGAAGTAAAAAAGCCCAGGAAAGTGGACGGACTAATGTAAACTGCGAGGGTCAAAAGGGTAATGAAAACCGTGCTGATGGTAAAGCCCTTTATTACAGTTTCCCGGATGCGGCTGCCTTTTTCGGCCCCGTAATTATAGCCGATAACCGGGAGCAAGCCCTGGGAAAAACCGACCACCGGCATAATAATGAGCATTTGCAGACGAAAGAACAAACCCATGGCAGCGATGGGAATGTGGCCAAAACCAGCCAGGATGATGTTGGTAACGGTCAGGGACATATTCTTGCTAAAAAGGCGGAGCATACTGGGAAATCCGATCTTAAAGATGTTGTTAATTATATACCAGTCCGGGATCATGTTTACCGGTAACAGGGCCAGGTTGCTTTTACCGCTTAAAAAATGCAATAAAAGGATAAATGCCCCCGCGCTCTTAGCCAGCACCGTGGCCACGGCGGCACCCTGAATTTCCATGCCGAGGGTAAAAATGAAGATCGGATCGAGGGCAATGTTTAAAAGCGAAGAACCGATCATGATTTTCATCGAGAACAAGGGACTGCCCTCGGCCCGAACAACATTGTTCAAGCTCATGATCAGGAAAAAAACCACCGACCAGGTAGTAATAACCGAGGTGTATTCTTCGGTGTAGCCGAGGATCTCCGGCGAGGCCCCGACCATGATTAGCAGCGGACGGAGGTAATAATAACTGGCCAGGGCGATAATCGACCCAAAGGCCAGGGCCAGGCTGACTACCTGCCCGACCGCTTTTTCCGCGTCGCGGTTGTTGCCGGCGCCCAAAGAGCGGGAGATCAGTGAAGCAGACCCCACCCCCACTCCCACTCCGATCGCTCCGAGGATCATTTGGATCGGAAATGCTACGGACAGGGCAGCAATCGCTTCGCTGCCCAGGCGGCCGATAAAGATGGTATCGACCACGTTATAAGTAGCCGCTACCACCATCCCCACCGTGGCTGGTAAAGAATAGCGAAAAAGAAGCCTGGTTATGCTCTCTTTGCCCATTGCTTCGTAATCGTTTTGCACCTGTTTATTCCCCCGTGAACCGCTTTGACCGGCAAACACTTTTAAACCAAAAGTATACCGCAGAGAATGCCTGCAGTTTTAGAAGTTAACATATTTATCTTTTACTGTCCACTGCGTCCCTGATGAAATCAGGCACTCCGCAAATGCTTCCTTAATATAGCCCTAAATATTGCCAGAGGGCAGTTTTAGGGCAAAAAATGGGTAAAGGCTAAAAGGATATTTTTCAGGGTAAAAAAAACCGGAAAAGAGCGATCATGAACATGCCGAACAATACTGTGGCAAAAAGGTTGCGGGTCAGTATGGCGATGACAAACACCGGTATGGAAACCCAAAAGGCCGGGTTTGTAATAACAGCAAAATCAAGTGTGCCTTCCGGGGCAAAGAGGGTTGGAGCAAGCAGCGCGGCCAAAACAGACACCGGCACGTATGATAGCCACCGCTCAACCGTTTCAGGCAGCCTGCGCCGGGAAAGGAGCAAGACCGGAAGAACACGGGGAAGGTAAGTCACCGCCGACATCAGGAAGATCAGTAAAATCATTGCAGAGGCGCCCGGATCAGGCATGATTGTTTTGTCCTCCTTCCGGTCCGGCTGCGCTGCCCGGCTTTTCCGGATGCGGCCGATCAGGCAAGTTGTTCGAAACCCGGTCGCCGGGTCCTGGATTTTGTTTCCAGAAAGCGCCGAGCGTGGCGGTGATTACCGTGGCCAAAATAATATAAAGCTGGTTCATCCCGGCCAGGTAGAATGAAAGACCGAGTACCGCAGCGATAATCGCGATGGCTACATGGCGATAGTTTTCAATCTGCATGACCAAAAGGGCAATGAACATGGCCGGCAGGGCGTAGTCAATACCCAGCACAGCAGTATCAAATGTCAAACGGACACCGATCCAGGCGCCAAAAAGCGTCCCGGCCACCCAGGCCAGGTGGGCCGAGTGATTCAGGGCAAAAAGTTCTGCTATCGGCGGAGTACCTTTTGTGCGGAAGTGGGTCGAATGCAGGGCAAAAGATTCATCGGTTATTTCGTAGCTGAACAGGGCCTGCTGCCAGGGCTTTAAATTACGCAGGTGCGGAGCCAGATAAGCGCTCATCAGCATATGGCGCAGGTTGACCAAAAAAACGGTGATTGTTATGGCCGCTATTCCCGTGCCGGTATCGATCAGGCCGACGGCAATCAACTGCGCGGATCCGGCAAAAACAAATACGGACATAGCCACAGCGCTGTAAATGCTTAATCCGGCGGTGGAGGCAAGAACACCAAAGGCAATTCCGATCGGCAGATAGCCGAGGATGATCGGAACAGCCCTGACCATACCGGTCAGGGCCAGGTTAAAGTTATTTTTTTCAGCGGCGGCATGTTCTTTTTCAACACCTTCAGGAGACCGCTTTTCCCAGTCTTCGCTTACTGCCAACTAATCACCTGTTATATCTCAGTAATCTTTCCTCAGTAATAGTTCCCCAGTAGTCTTTACTCCGGCCGCCTGTTGTTTTTCTGCAGCCGGAAATATATATGCTTCCCTGCGTCATAACCAGGAATTATATAGGCCACGCATGGATCAGGTTAATTTATAAACTGCGTCCCCTTCTCTGACCTTGTCCTTAACCTTCAGGCCGACCAAGTCACCCGCTTTGGCTTGATCAATGCTTTGGTGTTCGACCTGCATTGACTTAACCTCCTGCTCCAGGTCGGTTGTGGAACCGACTATGGCGAGCACATCTCCCACTGCCAGCGGGTTGTCAAGCTGCAGAATTGCCACCCCGATTTTGCTGTAATAATGGGTTACCTGGCCGATTGCCTGTCGTTCCATGGCTAACAACACATCCCTTCGGAATATTTGTTATGTTATTCGCCACCGGGAAGCCTTCCTCCTGCCCATTTGCAGCAAATAAGCTAGATATGCTGTTCGACTTTTTCAGTAAGAGCTTGTTTGTTCATCGCGCCCATAAAGCTGTCCACAACCTGGCCGTTTTTAAACAGAAACATGGTCGGAATACTCATAACATCATATTTCTGGGCCAGGTCCTGATTCTCATCGACATTGACCTTGACCACTTTCAAACGGTCCTGATTGGCTTCGGCCAGTTCTTCCAGGACCGGTCCCAGCATTTTACAGGGACCGCACCAGGGGGCCCAAAAATCGACCAGCACCGGCAACGATTCCTGCATTACCTCTCCTTCAAATTGCGTCCCATTAATTTCTTTTACAGCTCCTGCCATAATATTATCCTCCCGATCTCATTATAGTTTAGATTAGAAACAACGCACTGTCTGCGTCTATTAACATTTTACACCAGCATGGGAAAAAGGGTCAACCAAGTCGGCTTAACTTCCTGATAACCTGGATGCATCCCGGTAAAACATTAAAGGAAATAGCCGTAAAAGACGGTTTTATCGATGGTTTTAAGGGTTAATTTTATCATCGCCCAAAAAAAGAATAACTAGCTGTATTCAAAGCAGAAAGGCTCTTAACCTGGTTTATTTACAGCAGGCGCAGGCCGGCTTTTATAAAAGCGTCACGGGCGGAACTAAACTCTGCAGCGGTAATGCGGCGTCTTAACGGCGGATAATCGTTTGCCTGGTGGGCCGGGTAATACTGGGCCATAACGTTGACAGCGCAGCCGGGCGAGATTTCTTCGCTGAGCATGCGGGCCACAGTTTCACTGCCGGCCAGGTCCTCCGGCAAAACCAGGTGGCGGACTAAAAGCCCCCGGTAGGCGATATTTCCCGGGCCGACCTGCAGATCGCCGACCTGGCGCTGCATTTCTTTTAATCCTTCCCGGAGATTGGTGAAATAGTCTTTGACCCCGGAATAAATTTCACCCGTGCGGTCGGAACCGTACTTGGCATCGGGCATGTAGATATCGATAAAACCTTCCAGCAGGCGCAATGATCGGACCGATTCATACCCCCCGCAGTTATAGACAACCGGCAGGCGCAAGCCGGCCCGGGCGGCTATATCGATAGCGGCTGCAATCTGGTAGAGATAAGGAGTCGGACTGACCAGGTTGATGTTGCTGCAACCCTGTTCCTGGAGGCGGATCATCGTATGAAACAGCTCTTCAATACTGCTTGGGCGTTCAGTATCAAGGCCCCTGCTGATAGTCCAATTCTGGCAGTAGACACAGCCGAGGTTACAGTTTGTGAAAAAGATGGTCCCCGATCCGGTGCG
Source organism: Syntrophomonadaceae bacterium (assembly GCA_007130825.1). Classification (GTDB taxonomy): domain Bacteria; phylum Bacillota; class Dethiobacteria; order DTU022; family DTU022; genus B1SED10-74M. Next base: position 29,937 of record SLRT01000107.1, read on the forward strand.
CCCGACCAGTTCCCTTTCCTCGCCGAAGTGCGGTCCGGCGCTGCTGATATAGATGTCGGCAGCAACCCCGCATTCACCGGTTTCTCCCTGCAGGCGGTTAACCCGGCATTGACGGGGGCAAATCGTGCAGCTGTTCAATACCTGGTAGAGCTTGCCAATTCGTTCCGACCGTTCTTCGGCCGTCATTTTCAGGTAGGCGGGGCCGCGATTGTTATCCCGATCGGACATTACCAAATGCCTCCCTGTGCAGGTCCAGGTTTAAATAGCAGCTTTAGCGGCAGTAAATCCAGTTTGCCGGCTTGTTGCTATTTTTCTGCAAAACCGGTCGAATTCCTGCCGGTAAAACCATCTGTAAATAGCTTTTTCTGCATCGTTTGCTTTATGACATACAGGCGCCGGTCTTCTTGTTTTAGCTGCCGGCATTTCAGCGCCGTGATTAGTTTTTCTCTTTTTTCACCGACGGTTCCATGGCTACAGCCTGTCCGTTCAACAGGGAGGCGACGCCTATATCGTATTCGTTGTGTGTGCCGCCGCAGATCGGGCAGGTTTTATCCGGATCGATCTGTCTTTGCGGTTCTGAATAGGTATAAATGCCGCCTTCAAAATTACGCAAAACCACCTTTGCCGGCGACTGGCTGATCATGTACTGGGGCATAACCGGTATTTTCCCGCCGCCGCCGGGGGCGTCGACAACGAATGTGGGCACACCGAGACCGCTGGTATGTCCGCGCAGGTTTTCGATCGCCTCGATACCGGCCCCGACAGAGGTCCGGAAGTGTTCGATCCCCCGGGAGAGATCGCACTGGTAAATATAGTAGGGACGAACTCTTAGTTTCAGCAGCCTGTGGCTCAGTTCTTTTAAAAGCTGCGGGCAATCATTAACACCGGCTAAAAGCACGGACTGGTTGCCCAGCACTATGCCGGCATCGGCAAGGCGGGCGCAGGCGGCAGCCGAGACTGCGTTGATTTCCCCGGGGTGGTTAAAGTGTGTATTTAGATAAATCGGGTGGTATTTAGCCAGCATGCGGCAAAGGTCGGCAGTGATGCGCTGGGGCATTACCACCGGGGTTCTTGTGCCGAAGCGGATTATTTCCACGTGGGCAATATCTTTTAGCTGTTTTAAGATATATTCGATTAAATCATCGGCGATCAGGAGGCCGTCGCCGCCGGAAATCAAAACATCGCGCACTTTCGGGGTCCGGCGCACGTAATCGATGGCTGCTTCAATCTGTTCGTTCGTCCGCACTTTGTCAGTCCCCCCGGCCATGCGGCGCCGGGTGCAGTGACGGCAGTACATGGAGCACTGGTCGGTTACCAGTAAAAGAACCCGGTCCGGGTAGCGGTGAGTCAGGCCCGGCACCGGGGAATCGACATCTTCGTGCAGGGGATCGGTCATATCCGAAACAGAGTAACGGACTTCCAGGCCGGTAGGCACCGCCTGTTTACGAATAGGACAGCTGCGATCCTGCGCATCCATCAAAGAAGCATAGTACGGGGTGATCGCCATGCGGAATGTCTGCAGGCATTGCGCAACCCCCTTTTCTTCCTCTTCGTTCAGATCGACAACCTGCTTTAACTGCTCCAGCGTGCTGATCCGGTTGCGCACCTGCCAGCGCCAGTCGTTCCATTCTTCCACGGTTACATCTTTCCATAAAGGTATTTCCCGGTAATTGCGCATTTCTTGTGCTCCTTTCCACATATCCAGCCCTTAGATTGTATCGTTAACGTTTTTATGCTTAATTACCCGGTCGATATCCGGGCAGTACTATTCACTGTTCAGGTCAGATACAGCTCATAAACTACTGAACTGCTGGTAAATCCAAGCTTCTGATAGAGCCTGTGCGCTGCCTGGTTCTGGTTAAGAACATTTAACTCTACGCGGGCGAGGTTTTCTTCCCCGGCCACTTCGATAATATGGGCCAAGAGGCGATAAGCAAAGCCCCGGCGCCGGTATGAGGGATCAATGATCAAATCTTCAATGTGACCGTACCAGTTATCATACCAGGTAGAATAATGCCCCAGGTGCAGGCTGGCCGTGCCGCCTACCACCTTTTCTTCCAGGATGACAAACACCTGCAGTTGCCGGGGGTGGCCGGCTGCAAAACGGAAAGCGCGCTGCAGCACCTCCGGCCGGGCTTCCAGGTTATAAAAGTTAAGCAGCATAGTCCAAAGCCGGCATACTGCATCTTCGTCGGCAAAGGTGGCCCGCCTTATTTCCATCGAATCCTCCTTTACAGCACCGGCAATAATCGCTCCGGAGAAAGTTTTTTTCCTGCGCAGTTAAATTTTTACCTGTTATATTTATATCAAACCTCATCCACTTAAACCATATGTGAATTATATAAAAATTAAGCCATGCACTTATACACAACGTATAATGAAAATAGCAAACATCGACCATGGTTACCCGGCTTTCCATTGAAAAAAGCCGGCCCGCAGGCCGGCTTAATACCTGGCAACAAAACCAGATTTGTTTTTTTAATTACTGTAAGCGCTCTTATAACAAGCACTTTTGTTAAGTTTAACTATCCGTTTCGACTTTCTCGCCCCGGGCATGCAGCACGTAGAATACCACAAATACCAGGACCAGGACAACAATCAACGGCAAAATAGCCATATCCAGCAGTGCGGCCAGTATGTAACCGAACGCAGCCACAACGGCGGCAGTAATGGCGTAAGGCAGCTGTGTATTGACGTGGTCCATGTGGTTACAGCCCGCACCGGTGGAAGAAAGCACCGTGGTGTCTGAAATCGGCGAGGAATGGTCCCCGAAGATCGCTCCGCCGAGAACGGCGGCGATACACATAGCCGGATCGATTCCAACCGCCACGGCTACCGGGACACCAATGGGCATCATGATCGCAAAAGTGCCCCAGGATGTGCCGGTGGAGAAAGCCATAAAGGCCGAGGCGACAAAAATGGCAAAGGGGATGATCCAGTAGGGAAGGGCCGCGCTGACTATTTCAGCCACGTAAGCACCGGTTCCGACCATGCCGGCGACATCCCCGATGGACCAGGCCAGGACCAGTATGGCCAGGGCCGGAACCATGGCTTTGATCCCGGTAATGAAGTTCTCCATGCAGTCTTTCAGGGGGAGCACTTTCCGGGAAGTATACATGATGATGCCGATGATATTGGCCACCAGGGTCCCGTAAACAAGAGCGGTGGCGGCATCGGCATCGCCTACTGCATCAACAAAGCCAATACCGGGTTCAAAGTAGCCCCCGGTGTAGACAATCCCGATAATGGTTCCTGCGATGAGGATTACAATCGGCACAAGCAAATCCCAGAGGGTGCCTTTTTCCGAGATCTCCAGGTTGGTGATATCCTGGCCCGGTATTTCGTCCTTGGTGGCTTCATCATACAGTTCACCTTTTTCGATGGCCCGCTTTTCAGCCCTGGCCATCGGACCAAATTCGAGGTTGCTCACGGACAGGTACAAGACCATGATGATAGCCGCCAGGGCATAGAAGTTAAAAGGTATTGTCTGCAGGAATAAACCGAAAGGTTCTATCTCTATTTCCAGGCGCTCAAATTCGGCGATATAAAGAGACATGACATAAGCAATCCAGGTGGAAATCGGGATGACGATACAGATCGGAGCCGCCGTGGAGTCGATGATGTAAGCCAGTTTTTCACGTGATACCTGGAACCGATCGGTGATGTTGCGCATTACCGAACCGACGGTAAGGGTGTTGAAATAATCATCAAAGAAAATTAGAAGACCAAGAATCCAGGTTCCAACCAGGCTGGACTTGCGGGTGGTTAAAGCTTTTGAAGCCCATACCCCGAAAGCCTGGGAACCGCCAGAGCTGTACATGATTCCAAGCAGACCGCCCAGGAGGACGGTAAAAAGCATCACCCGGGCATTCCAATCATCGGCAATGTTGCCTACCATCGTTTCGGTGACCTCGACAAGGGTTCCGCCTACACTGGCGGTATAGATCAGTATTCCGACAACAATACCGACAAACAAAGAAAAATAGACCCTTTTTGTCCAGATGGCCAGAACGATAGCCAACACCGGGGGAACAATGGAAACTATTCCCATGTGTTCCATCAATCATACCTCCTTAAGAAAATTTTTTTTGTTGCTGGTTTCTATTACTGCTGAACCGCCTGCACACCTCCTTTCCCGTAGTTTAACTATTCTTAATTATATCTCTGTTATAAAGATCCTGTCAACACGCACGCGCATCACTCACCAGAAATTCTTTTTTCTACCAAGTTAGCCCATAAAGCGATATAATAGGGCTATGAATTCATTAATTGCCGGGGTCACAGAAATAGCCGGTGAGTTCAATTGGATCGATGCCGCCATCGCCGTCTTTCTAATTGTGTCCCTGATCCAGGGGATCAGGACCGGATTAATCAGAAGCATCTTTACTGTCGTCGGTATCGCCGCCGGGCTTACTGCAGCCATACTCTGCTACGCCCGGATCAGCAGCCTGCTTCTTAACTATTTAAGCCTGCCCGGGTTTATTGCTGATACAGTGAGTTTTATTTTTCTTTTTTCGGTAACCGCCGTGCTTATTCATTGTGTCGGCTCACTTTTTGCCCTGATAACCCGGTTCAGCTTGATCAGGGCGGTCGATAGAATCGGCGGGGGCGGAACAGGCCTGGTTATCGGCCTGTTCATAACCGGCGTGCTGCTGATCCTGCTCACCGCATTTCCTGTTTTCTCCGGCTTCCAACACCACGTTGATCAATCAACCCTTGCTCCGCCGATTATCGAAAACACCGCTAATTTTTACGAGGAGCTGACCGAACTTCTTCCGGTGGATATACCCCGCCTGACGGCTTATCCTGAGGATCTGGTCAATTATTTCCACAACATGGAAAGCGCCGAAATCGATCCGAGCCACCCGGAAATAGATTTCGCCAAACTTGACGGGACAGCCTGTTTCGTCTGCGACGGACCGGTGGAATTTCTCGGTTTCCCGGATAACAAGCTGGACTCTTTCTCCCCTAAATTCATCTGCAGCGATTGCGGCCGGACCAGTGACGGCTGCCAGACTTACGAAGGTTATCATCAGATGTATGGCAACTGCCCGGTCGAGATGGGCAACCGGGGCTACCGTTTTGACTGCGGTATCTGGACTAACCACAGCTACCACCGCCCCTCCGGCCCCTGCCCGGTATGCGGAAAAGAGTAACCGGCAGTGCACCGGGCAGGCGGTTTTACATGCTGCTGTACCTGTCACAGGGTAAAAGCAGATCTTGTCCGCGGTTGGCCGGAAGATGACTATGAAAGCAGAAAACATTCTTGAAAACAAGGCGAAAATCAGGCCGCACAATTTCATCCTTCTGCTTATTAACTGCAGGTTGCAGCGATGGCTGCTTTGTTTAAACCCAAACTGCGTGAGTCCAAATTACCGGGCACGGGTTATCTTTCGGGTTCTACCGGGGTGATCATTTCCGGGGTGTCATAAGCCGGGTTGTTGACCAGGCTCGATACCGGGTAAGCGGTAAATCCTCCGGACGGGTACGGCTGGAGCAGTCCGGTGAGGGCGTTTTTTTCTGTGGCCGGTTCGAGCCACTTTTCATAGGCCTGGCGGGGGATGATTACCGGCATACGGTGATGGAGCGGGGCTGCCAGCTGATTGGCTGCGGTGGTCAGGATGGTGCAGGTTTCAAGGGGCATGTCCGCTTTTTCCCAGCGCTCCCATAAACCGGCCAGGGAAAAAGGCCGGCCGTCTTCACGGCAGATATAGTAAGGCTGTTTTGCCCCTGCTTCTTTCTTCCATTCGAAGAATCCGGAGGCCGGGATAAGCAGTCTTCTTTTTTTAAAGGCCTCGCGGAAAGAAGGTTTTTGGGACGCAGTTTCGGCCCGGGCATTGATCATCCGGCTGCCGATGGCCGGGTCATCAGACCAGAAGGGGACCAGGCCCCATTTGAGGGTAATCGCTTCCTTGCTGCCGCCGGCAGGTGAAAGGCGAACGGCGAGGATTTCCTGTGAGGGGGCTATGTTATAGCGGGGCAGGAGATCACATCTTATTTCAAGGTCATAGAGCATCTCCAACACTTTTTTATCGGTAGCCAGGGCAAACCTTCCACACATATTAATCTCCCGTTCCGCTCAAGTAGTTTGCGCCGCGATCCACTATCTCCGGAAAATAATTCAACAGGCGCGACAAGAAATTCTTAACATGAGCAAAGCTTAAGATTAACGGCCATGTTCAGCCGGACAGGCTCGAGGGTTATTCATAACAGCAAGATTAAAGCCGGAAACCTTTTTTTTAAGAAATTTTTTTCGTTATATTCCCGATTATTA